>CAIVXP010000134.1 GCA_903909905.1 Akkermansiaceae bacterium | reverse complement strand
TAGTTGATCACATGCGACACGCCCGAAATGTCGATGCCGCGAGCTGCGACATCGGTGGCGACGAGGATTTCAAAATCACCGCTCTTGAATCCGGCAAGCGCCTTCATGCGATCGACTTGATTGATGTCCGAATGCATCGCGGCGACTTTCGGTTGGCCGGTCGATTTGATCATTGAGGTGACGTCATCGGCCTCCTTGCGAGTGCGCGTGAAGATCATCACCGAATGATAGTCGGTTTCCTTGAGCAACGCGAGCAGGAGCTCGTCGCGTTGATCCATCGCTACCGGATAAAAGGCGTGAGTGACGGTCGAGGCCACCGCGCGACGCGCGATTTCCACGCTGATCGGGTCAACAAGGCACCACTGCGCGAAGGTCTGGATCGCGGCCGGCATGGTGGCGGAGAAAAACAGCGTTTGGCGGCCTTCCCATGGGCAGAGGTTCACGATCTTGCGCACCTGTGGCAAGAAGCCCATGTCGAGCATGCGGTCGACTTCGTCGAGGATGAGGATCTTGACCTCACCAAAGCGCATCGAGGTGCGGTAGAAATGATCGATCAGGCGACCAGGTGTGGCGACGACGATATCGGCGCCGGCTTCGAGTTCCTCAGTTTGTTTGCCAAGGCCCACACCACCGTAAAGCAAGGCGACATTGAGGCCGGTGTGCTGGCCGTATTTTTGAAATGACTCGGCGACTTGATGCGCGAGTTCACGGGTGGGCTCGAGCACGAGGATCTGCGGCTTGCCCATGCGCGTCACCTTCGAGAGCGACGGCAACGCAAAGGCCGCGGTCTTGCCGGTACCGGTCTGCGAGGCGCCGATGACATCGCGACCTTCGAGAATGATCGGAATGGCCTGGGCCTGGATCGGCGTTGGCGTGTTGTAGCCGGATTCCTTGATGGCTTCCAGAACGGCTGCTGAGAGCCCGAGTGTTTCAAATCCCATGAGGGCGCTTTGGTAGTGGCCCCAAGCGTCGGGGTCAAGGGGCGATTCGCCTATTATGGAGGGCCCGAAAGCGTCTGAAATGAGGATATTGCGCGCGATTTGTCCCAAGACTCGCTTGAATCGCTGCATCCGGCCGTCCATGCTCCGCCGCGTGATCCCCAACATCCTCGCCGAGCGCTACGCCTCCACCGAAATCCAATCCATCTGGTCCGCCGAGGGCCGTATCATCCTCGAACGCGAGTTCTGGATCGCCGTGATGAAGGCCCAGCGCGACCTCGGCCTCGACATTCCCGCCGAAGCGATCGCCGCTTACGAAAAGGTCAAGGATCAGGTCGACACCCGCTCGATCATGGAACGCGAAAGGGTCACCCGCCACGATGTGAAGGCGCGCATCGAGGAATTCAACGGCCTTGCCGGTCACGAACAAGTGCACAAGGGCATGACCTCGCGCGACCTCACCGAAAATGTCGAACAGCTGCAGGTTTACAAATCGCTGCTCGTGATCCGCGATAAGTCGGTTGCCGCCCTCGCCCGCCTCGCGGAGCGTGCGAAACAATGGGACGAACTCGTGCTCACCGCCCGCACCCACAATGTTGCCGCCCAACCGACGACCTTCGGCAAACGCGTCGCGATGTTTGGCGAAGAACTTGCCTCATCATTCGAAGCGCTCGAAAGCCACATCGCCAGCTACGCGGTGCGCGGATTGAAAGGCGCAGTTGGCACGCAGATGGATCAACTCTCGCTGTTTGAAGGCGATGCTTCGAAGGTCGCCAAACTCGAGTCGCAAGTCGTTGCCCATCTCGGCATGCCCGCGGTCTGGAAAAATGTGGGCCAAGTCTATCCGCGCTCGCTCGATTTCCGCAGCATCTCGGTGCTCGTCGATCTCTGCTCGGGTCCCTCATCATTCTGCCGCACGCTGCGCCTGATGGCCGGTCACGAAACCGCCAGCGAAGGATTTGCCCCAGGCCAAACAGGCTCGAGCGCAATGCCGCACAAGATGAACTCACGCTCCTGCGAACGCGTCAACGGCTTCCATGCCATCCTCAAAGGCCACCTCGCCATGGCATCCGCCCTTGCCGGCGATCAATGGAACGAAGGCGATGTTTCATGCTCGGTCGTGCGCCGCGTGATGCTGCCAGATGCCTTCTTCGCCATCGATGGCATGTTCGAAACATTCCTCACGATCCTCGATCAAATGGATGCCTACCCGGCGGTCATCGCCGCGGAAACCGCCCACTACCTGCCCTTCCTCATGACCACCACAATCATGATGGAGGCGGTCAAAGCCGGGGTCGGACGCGAAACCGCCCACAAGGCGATCAAGGAGCACGCGCTTGCCACCGTCGCCGATCTGCGCAACGGCACGATCGATCGCAACAATCTCGTCGACCGTCTCGCAGGCGACTCACGCATCGGCCTCCAACGCGCCACACTCGATGCCATCCTCGCCCAAGGCGACCGCGAATCAGGCGCCGCCAAATCCCAAGTCGCTGCCTTCGCCACAGCCGTGGAAAAAATCACCAAAGCCCACCCCAAAGCCGCCAGCTACAAGCCGGGATCGATTCTTTGATGAGCGCGGGGTGGGAGATAAAACATGGTTGTTTCAACCATCACCAACGGTAGGGCGATGCGGCCCCGCAGCGCCGACTCTTTCACAGCTCAATCGTCGTAACGACCTCTGGCTTGAGCGATGATCAAACGCTCGCCCTGCACTTGGTAAACTAGCCTGTGCTCGTGATCGATGCGCTTTGACCACCATCCGGACAGCTCGCCGCGAAGAGGTTCTGGCTTGCCGGCTCCACCAAAAGGGTTGCGCTAAGTTTCTTCAATCAACCGCAACAAGCGCTTCGCTAACTTTGGCTGAGTTTGCACCCAGTATTGCAAATCCTCCAAGGCCTACGGCTTAAATTCCAAGCGCATCCTTCAGCTCTTTTACGGATTCAAAAACGCGGTGCTCCGATTTGGGACTCGCAATCGCCTTGCGCAAACGCGCCGCATTTTTTGCGGACCCCATCAAATGCTCGGTGGAATCCACGGACGCCTTCCGCTTTCCGGTTCCCAGCGTTTTATTGAGAATGAAGTCCTTGATGGTCATGCCGGAAAAGGTCGCAAGGGTTTTGATCTGACGATGCTGTTCGGGATCGATTTCGATGGTAAGACGATTCATACCTCAAAAATTGACAACTTTTACCATATTGTCAACCGAGTAAAATCACAGCATCCGCCTTAGAAATAAAGCCTTGGAGCGCCGACTCTCCTCTCCCCCTCTTCTTTTAAAACTAAACACTTGAACCTTGAAACTCACCTCACCGTCGGCTTTAGCGCAAACAGTCCCTGACTCGCCGCATAGGCGTCACTCGCTTTGATCGTCTTGAACTCATGACCCGCACCCCATGAGTCGGAAAAAATCAACCGCCCTGTGCTGTCGTTGTAGCCGATGATGATTCGCATGTGGCCGCCCATGGTTTGCGGTTTCAGATCCGGCTCCTCGGGGTAGCGTCCAAGCTCGAGCGCCCACAGCAAGGGAATGCCGTCATTGATGAAATCATGAATGCTTTTCATGAACTTGCGCTCATCCACCGGCTTCCCGACCAGATACTCGCCTTTCTTCACCTCGACCTCGACCAATTCTTTTTCCGACATCATCGCCATCACGACCAATCGGGTTTTGAAACGGTAATCAATGCGGTCGAGTTCCTTAGCCATCGAAAGTGCGCTGGTTCCTTTGCCGGGATCGGACTCAGCCACCTGGGCGATCTGATGCATGTCGGCACCGATGCCATAGTATTCGAAAACCCGCTGCGTCGATGCAGGCAGGCAGTAGCCCTTGTTGCCTTGGTCGACCATCGGCAGGTTACGGATGAACCCATTTCCCTTGTCGTCGCGTGCGACATTTTCCGGTAAATCGCTGAGCCTTGCTGCAGCGGCTCCACGACCGCTCTTCATGCTTGCCGCCAAAGCCCCTTCCGCATCCGGACGCGCGATTCGCAGGCGAAGGAACTCACGAGCCGAGACACCCAAAGCACCCTCGTTGATTTCCAGCATGGCCATGCCCAAGGGCGAGGACCAGCTGTAACCCTCGGTTAATAATCCCTGCTGCCGGTTCGCAGGGCACGCAGTCGGTTTGGCATTCAACTTCGCGCCCATCGCCTTGCCCGCAGCCATGTGACGACTCTTGAAATCCGCTTCATCAATTTCACCCGCATCTCCGCGGTTGAAGATCGACAGCGTCACCATGTTGAGCCGACCGCCGGTAAAATCCACCACCGCTTCCTCCACCGGAACAGCGCCACCGAATGCAGTCAGTTCGATTTTCACATTCGAATACAGTGCGCGACTCAATTTCGCGCGCGTGCGGTCGCCTGTGATCCACTTGAACATTTCGGGACGAATCGCATCGAAATGTTTCTCAAATCCCTCCGGCGTCAACTCCCAGCACTTCGGCGGATCCAACAGCACATCCAAGCTCGCCACCATGTCCGACGCGGCATGAAGTGATGATGCCATTACCAAGGCCGCCATGCCCGCAAAGAGTGAATCTTTGACCATGGGGCAACCTACAAAAAGGGCGCCAATGTCCTCAAGCAAGAACAACGGCGCCAAAACACTTCGTCCAAAGATCAATAAGATCAAATCAAGGCACGGGCACGAAATCGATCGCCTTGAGGCTGGCGGATTTGAGGTTTCCTTCGATGCACGACACACTCACCTTGTAGCGGCCCGGCTTGGGAAAATTCAGCCAACCAATCGGGAAACCTTGGTAATTGTGCGAGGAGTTCTGCTGGTTTTGGATGGCCTGACCACCCTCTACCGCCACCGGCCAAACTAGGCGCCCTTCACCCGCGGCTTCATTGATGTCGTCGGCACGCTGCTGTACCGCCACCTTCCAAACAAGGCGCCCTTCACCAGCATAGGTGAGGCCCACCTGGTAGTCACCGGGCTTGAGCACATCCACTTCCCATGTGGCAGCACCATTGGTTTCCCAGTTGGTGACCTGCTTGAGGTGCTTCCATTCGCCGAATTTTTCCATCCATTTATTCTCGCTCTTTTTTGCGCCTTGGACTTTGGAAAATGCCGCGGCTATTTCCGTTTTCATGCTTGGGTCGATGCCGAAGCAGGGATCCACATCGGGGGCAGCCGTAAGCTCGACCTCAATGACCGAGATTAGTTTTTCCGGTGCGCGTGGCGGGAGCTCAATGCATGTCCAGCCATTCTCGCGGCGGGTTTTGACGGTTTCGGACTTTTCGCCGTTCAGCAGTTTGGCGGATTTGACGGGCGTCTTGAGTCCCGGCAAAAACAGCTCGCCGGATTTGGGCCACTCGTAAACCGAGAGGAACAAGCGATCTCCCTTCGTGGTCACATCGCCCCATGGCAGCGCGCGTTTCCATGGCGAGGCCCCTGCGGAGTAGATCACTTGTGGGTAGCAATTGATCCACTCGCCAGCCGCGCGCAAGGAATCTGCCGCGCGTTCGGGGATCGAGCCGTCGCCGCGCAAGCCAATATTGAGCATGTAGGTGCCGCCGCGTGCCACGGTGGCGATCACGCGGTGGAGAACTTCCGACGGAGCTTTCCAGTTTTCGTCATACCATGCAAAGGCCCATGAGTCATTGGTGGTATCGACGGTTTCCCAAAGCCCTTCAACATTCTCGATCGGCACCTCCATGTCGCCAAGCGTTTGGTAGTCGCCCAAGTTATGGCCGGCGCGGCCGGAAATCATGGCATTCGGTTGGTTTTTGCGCACCACCTTCACCAGTTGCTCGACATAATGCTTCGGCATGGTGCCGGGCGTGTCGAACCAGACGATTTCAATCGGCCCGTATTCGCTGGTGATTTCCTCGACTTGGGGCAGGCACTTTTTCTTGAAGTAGTCGTCAAAGGTCGCAGGCATGCCCTGCTCGTCTTTATTTGGGGAACCATTGCCAGCGGGTGCGTCCCAGTCCTGATTATGGGCGTTGTAGCCACCGGGTTCGACCCAGTCCTGGTTGTGGGAGTAATAAAAACCGAATCCAATGCCGATCTTGCGGCACGCTTCGGCAAGCTCCTTCATCGGGTCGCGGCCAAACGGCGTGGCATCCACGATGTTGAAGTCATGCGATTTCGAGTGATACATCGCAAAGCCGTCGTGATGCTTGCTGGTGATGACGATGTACTTCATGCCCGCGTCCTTGGCGAGTTGGGCGATCGCAGTGGCATCGAACTTCACCGGATTGAAATCCTTGGCGATTTTTTTGTATTCAGGCACCGAGATGTTCGCCATCTGGTAGTTCATGATCCATTCGCCGATGCCGTAATAGGTTTTCCCGTCGACCTTGTTTGCCAACTTCGAGTAAAGACCCCAGTGAATAAACATTGCGTAATTGGATTCATCGAAGCGCTGTTCGCGCTTGGAAAAGCCCGTGCGGTTTTTAACTTTCGAATCACCCCACATTTTTTCCATCTCTTGGGATTTCAGGGGTGATGAAAGCCCGAGCAGGGCGAGCGCCGTGAGGCAGCTGCTTGTCACATTTCGTTTCATGGTATCGGTGGGTAAAGGGTTCGTTTATGGTTGAGTTTGAAGATGGATGATGCGGTTTTTCTTGCCGGTGGCAGGGATGTTAAAAGTGCAGCTCCAGCTACGGGTTGATGAATCATAATCGGTTTGCCAAAAATCATTGCCATGGACGCTTTGATCCAAGGCCACACCATCGATTTTGAGGACATGCCCGCGGTGAGAAGGCAGGCCGGTAAAGGTGATGGGGATGTGGCCCAAGCCTCCCAAGAGATTCAGGCGCGCTGACCCCTTGCTTGCCCGAACTCGGACATCGGGGTGAAGGCGCAGCAAACTTCCTGTTTCCATTTTGACGGTCACTTCGTTTTCGACCGCCTCACGATGAATGATGCGCCAGGTGTTTTCGTCGCGAGTCAGCGCATCGCGCAGGCCTTGGTTTGGCCCGTAATAATCCTTCGCGAACTGAGGCACGATAATGTGCTCGATGGTGGCCTCGATGAAATCGCCAGGCTCAAGGCGGGTGACTCCCGGTGGCGGCACGATATCAATGGTCGATGTGTCGTTTCTGTCAATCGTAGTGCCGTGCTCGGCCATCCATGGCGATGCATCTTTGCCACCAAGCTTTGCTTTCCATGAGCGGATCACGAAACCTCGATTTGCCCAAGAACCGATCGCTTGATCGTGCGGCTCCCCTTGGTGCAGCGACACCCATGGGATTTGCCCACGGCATTCGAGAGGACTGGTGCGGTAGGTGCTGCCGCCCCACTGAGCATCCCATTCCTTGAGAAGTCCTGTTTTGTCACCCATCGCCATTTTTCGCTCGCGGGTGTAGCTGTAAGTATCGGCTCCGATCTGGAAAATAACGAACCGAGAAAAATCCGTGACTTTGCTCACATCCAATCGGATTTGATAAAACCCGCGCACCACATCATCGGTGCGGGCGAGGCTCACAGTCGTCTCATGCTTTAGGGTGCTACCAATGCGGCCGGCATAGGTAACCTCGGTGAGGCATGGGCCCTGACTGTGTGAGATCGAGCGCATCGCTGCGTGAGGGATTCGTTTTCCTGACGGATCAAAGAAGCGGAAAAAGTCACCGCCACCGACATTGTGCGTCCAACCCCACTGCGAGTTCTTGTTCTTCGAATTCACCATCACAGGGCGCACATCGGTGATGGTGCAATTCGCCTGGGCTTGATCGGGCTCATAACAAATCGTTTCGCCCCAAGAACCCAAGGCACTCTGCTCCCACAATTGATTGCTGCCCCAACCGATCAGTGAAAGTTGCGCGTGTGAGGCCGCCGCGACTCCGCCCCAGTGAGCGTAGGCCATGGTGAGTTCCAACTCGGCGGTCCCACCCGCCGGCAAGCGCACTTGAGAAAACCCGTGAAACCACTGACCCGCGTAAACGCCGCCTTGAGGCTCATCGTGCCAATTCTTGCTGAGTTGCACAGGGATGCCAGTGGGGTTTCCTTCCGCATCGCGCAACATTGCAGAAACGCCGGTGATGGAGCCTCTGACGAGTCGGGAAAATTGATTTTTTTCGAACATCAGGCGCACGGTTTGTTCGCCCTTGGTGGGATTGCTCAGATTCAACCGCACGCGCTCGATCGCATCGTTGGAAGGTACTGCGGCGCCAGGTGGCAAGATCGGAACTACAGCATCAAGATTCACGCGGTGCCAACCACGCGCCGGCTCGTACTCGACCGGACAGGCTTTGCCGCTTGGAATCTCGGAGGCTTTGACGACGAGCGGGCAGTTGCTGTTTTCCT
The DNA here is from genome assembly GCA_903909905.1 of Akkermansiaceae bacterium. Taxonomy (GTDB): domain Bacteria; phylum Verrucomicrobiota; class Verrucomicrobiia; order Verrucomicrobiales; family Akkermansiaceae; genus Luteolibacter. The sequence continues at coordinate 1,133 of CAIVXP010000134.1, read as the reverse complement.
CCTGAAAATTGGCCGGATTGAATGCGAGCGACACTTCATGCCAGTCCTTTGATGTCCATGATTCAGCGGGCGAAAGTTTCCAAAGTTTGTTCAACATCTTCGCGCCCTTCGCCGAGCCCAGCCTGATTTCCATCGAGGCATCTTTCCATTGCTCAGCGAGGCGCGTGTCGGATGCCACACCATCGGCGCGGAAGTTCCATTCCCTCACCGGCATGAGTTGCGGATCATGCATCCCGGGATTGGCTAAACTCTGGCGGATTTCCTCCGGCTTCAACGCGCGATCGTAAAAGCGGACTTCATCGACGACTCCATGGAACTGATACATCTGGTTGGGTCCGTCCTGACGGCCTCCGATTGCAAGCCCACGATTTCCCGGCACACGCTTGCGACCAATGGGTTTCGCGCTTGCCTCCGCTCCATTCACAAACAACCGCAAGGTTGCCCCATCGTAACTCATCACAAGATGGTTCCATGCGGCGAACTTCACCTTGTGGCGCGGAGCAGGCGCCACGAATGAATTTTTAAAACCTCCACCGATGTTCATTACGGCACGAACTGTCCCGTTGACGAGGTTGATGCCATAATTGCCTTCTGCCGCTTCATGGTAGTTCTTGCAAACCAGCCACGGCATTATGCCGTGATCGCTTGGAATGAATGCCCACAGACCAAGCGTGAAGCATTCCGGATCAAGTGCGGGCTCATGGGAGATTTCAAATTGGTTGCTGCCATCGAGACCGAAACCTCCGCCGACTTTTCCGAATGAGGCGTCGCCCTTTTCGATTGGTTGCAAACCCGGCCGCGCGGCGAAGATCAGAGCCAATCGATCCGGCCATGCCGCAGTTTCAAAGCGAGCCTCGAGATTGAGCTTCTCGCCGTCGGCCGAGGAAAAAACCAGATCCGTCACATCAGAGCGCTGCATGAAGCGACCGGCTTCGATCACGCGCGGCCCGCCAAAGCGGCTCCATTTTCCGCCCTCGGTGCATTGGTACCTTTTGCCATTCGCCGTGAGCGCAAGTTCGAGGTTGATATTGGCCTGCTGGGAAATCGCCAAGGCATCTGTCCCGCCCGGCCGAACCGGACCCAAGTTGGGAATTTCCAGTTTCTCGGTGTCCAACACCATCGCATAGCTGCCG
>CAIVXP010000133.1 GCA_903909905.1 Akkermansiaceae bacterium | reverse complement strand
GCACTGAAAAATTTCACCCAAAGAACCTTTCTCAAGGCAGCCTTCAACGCACCCCATGCGGTGCTCGGCAGCGTGCTCACCTTGCTGCTTGCCGCCGCGATGCTTTACCCCGGCATGGGCAAGGAATTCCTCCCCACCTTCAATGAAGGCAGCGCAACCATCTCTTTCGCCAGCGCTCCTGGCAGTTCGCTCAAGCAATCGAACGAGGTCGGCAAAAAAGCAGTCGAGCTGCTGCTACAAATCCCCGAGGTAAAATCGGTCGGACGCCGCGCGGGAAGAGCCGAACGCGACGATCATGTGATGCCGGTATCGGTGAATGAATTCGATGTGGAATTCCATGCCAAAGGCCGACCGCGCGAAGAGGTCTTTGCCGACATCCGCAAAAAACTTTCGGGCATTCCCGGCACATTCGTGAATGTCGGCCAACCGATCGGCCACCGCCTCAGCCACATGCTCAGCGGAGTCTCGGCCAAAATCGCAGTCAAGATCCACGGGCCCGACCTCGACACACTGCGCCGCCTCGGCAGTCAGGTGAAAGATGCGGGACTCGGCATCCAAGGCCTCACCGATTTAAACCTCGAGGCACAAGTCGCCATTCCGCAGGTTCGCATCGAGGTGAACCGCGAGCGCGCCCGCACCGAAGGCATCGCGCCCGCCGACATCAACCAACAAATTTCCAAACTCCTCGGTGGCCAGCAACTCGGCGAACTCCGCGACGGCGAAGCCACCCTCGACCTCGTGATGCGCCTGCCCGAAAGCTGGCGCACATGGCCCGATACCATCGGCGACCTGATGATCCAAACCCGCGACGGTCGCCACCTCCCGCTCTCACTCGTCGCCGAAGTTCATCAGGTGAACGGACCCAATGTCATCAACCGCGAAAACGGCCAACGCCGCATCGTCATCGGCGCCAACACCGGCGAAAGGAATCTGGAATCCCTCGTGCAACAATGGCAACGCGCCGTCGCCACCAAGGTCGTGCTACCCCAAGGTTATACGCTGCGTTTCGAAGGCGAATACCTCGCCCGCCAGGAAGCTTCGAAACGAATTTTCATCTTCTTCGCCATCATCATCGCACTCATCGCCATGCTCCTCACCGCCTACTTCCGCAGCATCTCACTCGCGCTCCAAGTGATGCTGAACCTTCCCCTCGCTCTCGCCGGTGCCCTCGCCTTCACTTGGTGGCAAATCGACAACATCAGCATCGCGACACTCGTCGGCTTCATCGCAGTTGGCGGCGTCGCCGCACGCAATGGCATCATGATGATCTCTCACTACCTCCACCTGATGCGACACGAGGGCGAAGCCTTTGGCATTCCGCTCATCACGCGCGGCACGCTCGAACGACTGGTGCCGGTACTGATGACCGCCCTCTCCGCAGGCATCGCGCTGATCCCACTCGTCCTCTCACCCGGCGAACCCGGCAAGGAAATCCTTCATCCGGTCGCGGTCGCGATCGTCGGCGGACTGGTCTCCTCTACTTTGCTCGACCTCGTGGTCACACCATCGATCTTTTTTCTGATCGGTAAAAAAGCCGCAGAAAAATCCCTAAGGCTGAACGCACCAGCCACCCGATAGAAAACAAACAAAACAACACATGCAAAAAATGAAAAAGACACTGACCACCACCCTGCTCGCACTCACTGCCGGATTCGCATTCGGTCACGGTGACATCGAACTCGGCCCGAACAAGGGACGCATCCTCGAATTCAGCAACAACGAAACCATGCACGGTGAAGTCATCGATAAGGACGGCAAACTCCACATCGCCCTTCTCTACAAGGATATGAAGCCGGTGAAAATCGAGGCACAGACTCTCACCGCCACCACAGGCCAACGCAACAACCCCACCAAGCTCGAGGTGACCGTGCAAGGCGATGCCTTCACGCTCGCCACGCCAGCCGAAGGCGATTGGCTGATCCTTCAATTCAAAGCATCCGCCGACGCCAAGGCCGTCACCGCGCGCCTTCACTACGACACCAAAAAATGCGACCCCTGCTCCAATCCCGAGTGGCGCTGCGGTTGCGCGGAGAAGAAGTGATAAGGTTATTCGTTGGAGGCTGTAGGGGGAAATCCGATGAATCCCATGCTTAACAAAGAGGGGCAAGGGCGGCCCGCCCCGTGATTGTCCAAGGGACAAAATCGAAACACCGAGGCACGGAGAGCGCAGGGAACTTCGCACGCTCTGCTTCTCCGTGTTTCGCTCAAACAGTCACTTTTTTATCGTGCATTTCAGCGCCCGATGTAAGACTGCTTCCAGCCCGCTGATGTCCGAACTCATTCCGGAAGACACCCTGCTTCTCGTCGATCCCGATCTCGATTTCCTTGATTGGGCCACGAAGCATTTGTTTGCGCAAAACCTCAAAATCCTGCGCTGCGACAATGCCGCCAATGCGGTGAAGGTGGTCGAAAAAACTCCCATCGGCGTGGTGGTTGCCGCGATGGAACTTGAGCCCTTCGACGGCATGGAGTTGCTCGGCCGCATTCTGCAGCACAGCCCGAACACGATGATCATCCTCACCGCGGGCTTCCCCAGCACCGGCCAAATCATCGAGGCCACCCAACGCGGTGCTCACGATGTGCTGCGCAAGGAATCACTGCCGTTCGAGCTTCGCACGGTGGTCGAGTCGGCCCTGCAAATGCGCGAAGAACGCCGCAGCGCGGGCAAGCCAGCGGCGGAACTTCCGAAAAACGACGGCCGTGTGAAAATGATCGGCATTTCGCGCGCGCTCCAAGGGGTCTTCAAAATGGTTGGCCGCGTCGCACGATCGGACGCACCCGTTCTCATCGCCGGCGAAAGCGGCACCGGCAAGGAACTCGTCGCAAAAGCCGTCCACGAATACAGCCCGCGCCACCACAAGGAGATGATTACCATCAACTGTGGTGCCATTCCGGAAAACCTTCTCGAGAGCGAGCTCTTCGGTCACGAAAAAGGCTCGTTCACCGGTGCAATCGCACGCCGTGCCGGACGCTTCGAGCAAGCGGATGGCGGCACGCTCTTTCTCGATGAGATCGGCGACATGCCTCTCAGCATCCAAGTGAAACTTCTGCGCGTCCTGCAGGACGGATCCTTCTCTCGCGTCGGTTCCAACGAAAACCTCACCACCGATGTGCGTATCATCGCCGCGACGCACAAGAACCTCGCCGAGGAAGTCGCCGCCGGCCGCTTCCGCGAGGATCTTTATTACCGCCTCAATGTCGTCGAGATCCGCATCCCCGCGCTTCGCGAACGCCTCGAGGACATCCCGCTGCTCGCGGAATTTTTCCTCCAACGCATCACCCGCAAGAACGGCATGGCACGCATCCGCCTCACCGCCGAAGCCATCAACCTCCTCCAGTCCCACACATGGCCGGGAAATGTGCGCGAACTTGAAAACACGATCGCCCGCGCCTGCGCGCTCGCCACATCGAACATCCTACTGCCCGCAGACATACCCTTGGCATCAATCCCTGGCAAATCGCCCGCGATGCTCAGCAGCGCCCTCGACCATTTGATCAATATCGCCCCCGCTGACGAAGAACTGCTCACCTGGGCCAGCCGCGAAATCGCTGGCCGCATGGTCGAGCGTGCCGATGGCGACCTCAAGGAGGCCGCACTGGCGCTTCAGCTTTCCGTGGCCGGACTGCGCAACCTCCTCAAAAATTAGACCCCGTGGCGATCCTCCCGCAGCCCTCCAATCCACGTTTTTCGGTCATCCGGACTGGCCACACCCGCTAAGTGGTGCAAGGATGGCCACTCAGAAATGCACCTCAGGTCTATCCTTTTATTACTGCTGACCCTGCTCTGCTTGCCCGCTCAAGGGCAGGACGCGGGTGACGCTCTGCGCAAGGGGGATGAATCGCTCGCCGCCGGCCTCTGGGAAATCGCCGCAGCTCACTTCGAAAACGCCCTACAAAGCGCGGACCTCCCAGCTGACCAGAGCGCCCAAGCCGCCATTGGCCTTGCCGAGTCATGGATCCGCCAAGGAAAATCCGACGCTGCCCTCGACCTGCTCGAACAATCGATCGCTCGCAATCATCCCGAACAGCCGTTTTGGAAAGGTCAGGCACTAGCCAGCTCAGGCCGCATCACTGAGGCAATCGCACAGCTCACCCCACTTTCCGAAAAACCCGATGCTCCGCATCGTTTCGAGACAGCCGTCAGCCTCGCGAACCTCCATCTTTCACTCGAACAAACTGATGTCGCATTGAATAGCCTGTCGGGCTTCAGGAAATCGGCCGACCCATCCCATGCTCCGGCAATTCTTCTCCGTGAAGTAGAAATTCTCATCGACACGCAACAGTACCCCAAAGCGCGAACGTTGTTTTCCTTGATTGAAAAATTCCCATCCAATCTGCAGGCCCATGCCGATCTGCTCAACGCACACCTCACGCTTGCCGAAAATCAAGCGTCGGTCGCCGCAAGGATTTTCAGGTCTCTCATCGATCAACCCCGAGGACTGAGCTTGATGCAATTTCACTCGGCTGCCGTCGGACTCACCGATTCCTTGCTACAATCCGAAGACGCCTCCACGGCATTTGCATTCCTGGTCTCGTTCATCGATGAACATCCAGATTCCCCACAACTCGAAGCACTCTTTCAACGCATCGAAAAAATAATGCCAGAAAAACCCCTGGCTGGTGACATGGTGCTCGGGCAACTCGGTCAGTGGATCCCCACGAGCGAAATATCACCCACCGGCCTTGTGCCCACTGAAGAAGGTGGCTGCGTAAGCTCATGGCCATCGGCGAAAGTTCACGAAAAGGTCATCCCCTACGCGCTCTTCACCCGCGCGCTCGGCCTCGACCGCAATGATTCACCCCAGGCGCTCGCGGAATCGCGCCAACTCATGAACCGCCTGCGCGCGGAGTTTCCAGATCACCCGCTCGTCAACCGCGCCATGCTCGTGCTCGGGAGACGATACTTGATGGCAGGCCTCACCGATCAAGCGTTTCACCTTCTCACAGTGTTGCGGGAAAACTCCAAACTTCCACAACAACGCGGCGAAGCCGCATTCCTGCAAGCTCTGGAAGCTTACTAAAAAGGCGAATCGGTACCCGCCACAAAACTTTTTGAGGAGGCCGCAAACGAACTCTCCACCACCAGCGCCAACGCGGCACGCTACAACTCACTGGTCGCACAGGTTTTAGACCATACAAAATCCGGCTCACAACTCACCACCATCGCCAATATCAACGATCCTGCCCTCAGCGCGGACATC
>CAIVXP010000132.1 GCA_903909905.1 Akkermansiaceae bacterium | reverse complement strand
TCGCGCGTGGCGGTGTTGAGGTTCACATGTCCGGCGACGAGCGTGGTGGGGCCTTCGCGTTTGGCTGCGTTATCGGAAGTGGAAATGCCCGCGTGGAAAAGGTCGAGCAGACGATGGGCATCCATGCCGGGTGTCGACGCGAAGCGCGGATGCTCCGCGCGGCCGATGCGCAGCGTGTTGCCGCCGCCGTAATCACCGCTTGATTCGCTGGTGTTTTCCACATCGCCCCACGGCAAATTCGCCGCGGCGGGCATTGTGGTTTTCCACATGAGCGGATCGTAAATGCGGCTCAGCTCGGTGACGCTGTAGAACCTGTCGAGATTTGAAATTCGCATAGGCGCCTCCGCAGCTTCCGGGTTGCGAAGGATCGATGTCGCATTGGGAAAAAAGCGCGGGTCATCCGGATGGATGCGTTCGTCGGTGGTGTAAAAGCTGTTGCTGTCGTAGCTCGAATTGTGTCCTCCATCGGGCCACTCCGAAGGCATCACGCGGCCGTGCACTTTGGGTTTTTCGGCGCTGTCCTTGTTGTAGGCCGTGCCCCAACGGACATTGCGGCGATTCGGGCTGTAGTTGTCCGGGTAGGTGTTGGCGTCTTGCGGGGCTTGATTGTAAAAAGCCATGCGTGGGTCGCCCATATTGTTGCAGTAGATGCCGCTGCGGGTATGCGAGTGTGAGGGAATGGTGGTGCGCACGCGTTGGCGCGGTTGGCTGGCGGTGTCCTTCGGAAAGTGAAGGCTGCAGTTGTTGCGGTGAAGTCCGCCGCGTGATTGGTCGACGATTTTGCCATTCCACTTCAAGCGGTATCCGGCGCCCGATGTGCCAAAGGTTTCGCCTTCCAGCACGAGTGGGCTGGGAATGAAAACCGAGGACGGGCCGGCGTCGATTTTGTAGGTGATCGTTCCGCAGGTGATCACGCGGTATTCGTTGGGCTTGAGCGTGACAGCGATCGGCGGAAACCAGCGGCGGCCATCGCTTTCGGCGAGCGCGGGTGTGGCATTGCTCAGATCGTCCAGCGAAACTTCCGGGTTTGCGCCGAGCGGGAATTTGTAGGCCGTTTCATATGAAACCTCCGCGTTGCCGCTGACCGCTTGATTGCTCATGTTCCAGAGTTCGACATAGGTCGAAACCGACAGGACTAGGTACTTGCGGCCATTTTCTGTGAGTGCATTTTCCCAGCGGAATCGCATCAGAAATTCGCTGACGAGCGGGCAGGCATCGAGTCCGCGATAGCGGCTGGCTGAGACCGATGGATCGCTGTCTGCATCGGCGTAGTCGATGGCATTGGCGGCAAGTGTGCGTAGGTAGTCATCGGGGAATCCGCCTTTGCGTTGATCGAATTCGGGCAGGGATTTTTTGATGTGCTCGGCCATTTCATCGATGGCCGTGTTGGCATCTTTGGCGAGCATTTTATTGAGATTGATTTTTGGTGTTCCGGCGGCGAATGCATCGATGCCTTCGGCAAAGGGGATGATCGGCTGTTCTTCGTAAGGGCGGAGATCGGCGCTCAAGTTTTCCTCGACCGCGCGTGCGGCGGCATCGAGTTGATGACCATCGGCACCGCGTTGAATTGGCGTCGGAATATCGGCAGCAGCGAGGCAGGAATCGGGCGTGATGAGTATCGCGCGGTTTTTCAGGATCGACTTTGCGATGTTGCCTTGTGCGTCTTCGGTCGTGTTTGGGTCGATGGCATAGAGCGCGATTTGATTGAGCGGCGCTTGATCATCCGAGAGTGCTTGCGGGTTGATGCCGGGTGCGGTAAATGGCCATGCGGCGCGTTGGTGGGATTGCTCGGGGCCTTGTTCGTTGCCGGCGCTGCCCGCGTCGATTTTTCCCTGAAGGTCCTCGACCCAGTAAGCATAGCGTGCGATCGGCCGGTTTTTCTCGTCCTTGAGGTAGAGCCACGCGGCACGGGCTTTGTCGAGGTAGGGAAGGGTGGTGAAATCGATGCGTTGATCTTCGTTGGCAGTGACGAGTGATTCGATTGCAGGCGCGGCGAGAGGTGTTTCTTCCGGCTTGTTGTTGGTGCTGAAGAGCGGGATGTAGCTGAAATTGAAGCCATTCGCTGTGGCCTTGCCGCGTGCGAGGAAAAGGTGTGGCGCGGGTTCGCGATTGGGAGTGATCGGATCTATGAGGCTCGATTGCAAGATGAGGAAATCGTCGTTGCTTGCCTCTTTTTCAAAGATAGCGCGCAGGTCTTCAAGGCCTGCGCGTGCGGCAAGTTCCGCGCGTTGTTGATCGACAGATGCGCGCGATGTGCCGCGTTCGATGCCGCTGACCGCGAGACTGCCGATTGCGGCAATCAGCAATGCGGCGGCCACCACCAAAACGACGACCAGAGTGAAGCCCGAAGCATGCGTGTGGGCTCTTCGTTTTTCAAGGCGATTCATGATTACCGAAGCGAATGAACATTTCGTGAATTTCCAGATTCGGGTGCGTCACCGCATCCTCAGGATTGCCGAGAAATTTGCTGTTGGCACCGCTGCCGTCCCAGTCATCGCTGGATTTGAGTTTTGCGCAGAGGCTTTGGCTTGCGATCACAAGGCGCAGTGCGAGTGCCTCTGGCGCGGTGCTTGTGTTGGTCGCGTTGGAGCTCCAGTCGACCCATTGGCCTGCGGCATCTTTGGTCTTTGCTTGCACTTCGAATGATACCACACCGAAGCCGATCGGCTCGTCGCGTTCGGATTGTTTTTCAAACAGCGAGCCGGTTGATTGAGTTTTGAGTGCGGCGTAGGTATCGGCGCTTTCGCGCATGCCCCGCATGAGGCAGCGCACGGTTTGACCGCCGAGCTGGAGATCGGCGAGGTGATAATTCACTGCGCAGAGGTCGCCAATGCGCCCTTGCTCGGATTGCGCCTGCGGGGCTTGGAGTGAGAGAAAACCAAGGCGGTGCGATGGGCGTGACGATGGCGGGGTTTCGATGATTTGCGAAGGATGGAATTTTGCCGTCGCAAAGTCTGAGTTCAGTTGGCTGATGATCGCGCGTGCTTCGCGTGTGTTGGCGATGTTGCTGCTGATTTTTTGATATCCATCGCTTGAGCTTCCGAGCATCGATGCGGCGAGTAGAAGCACAATCGAGCCGACGCCCATCGAGCAGCTCAGCTCTACCAGCGTAAATCCACGGCGTGATGGTGGCGGCGGCTTCATGGGATGCGCGAGTGGAAATCAAGCGTCCTGCGGTTGCCGGCCGGAGCGGTGGTCGGGTATTCGATCGTGATGCAAAGATCTAGTATCCCATCATTTTCATCAGGCTTGCTGGCGTTAATTTTTGCGAGATGACTGATTGATTTGCCCTTGATTTTTTTTATTCCGCTTTCGTATTGAGCGATGGTGATTTTATCGACGATTGATCCTTCATTCGAAAACGCGAGCGCCCAGATTTCGTTTTGCGGGGGAAATGTCTGACCGGTTTCGGTGGCGGTGAAGAACTGCGGTTTGCCGGCTCTCGAGTTTTCAATTTCTTGGAGGCAGGCGGGAATGATCCATGCGCTGCGAGTTTCCGCTTCTGCTGATGCGCCGCTTTTTCCGGCTTCGGCCATGCTGCCGAAGACCAGTGGCACGGCCAGCGCGAGCACGCCCATGGCAATGCTCGACTCGACCAGTGTGGAGCCTGCCCGGCGGGAAATTTTTGCCGGTGCGATTTTCATTCTTCGATGCGGTAGGGTCGTGCGGTGACGCGGCCGACCTTGATTTTTTGTTCGGCGACTGCGCCGTTTTTCCCGTTATGGCGCGGGATGGCTTTGCCGTCGCGGTAGCTGCCGGCGGCGACGCGCATCAGGACGGGATTCGCGCTGGCGGGAAGGATGATGCCGCCGCGCGGGTTGAAGGCGATAGCGTGAACTTTTGCGCTGCGCGG
>CAIVXP010000131.1 GCA_903909905.1 Akkermansiaceae bacterium | reverse complement strand
GCACGAGAACAAATCCCGCGCAGATCACAAACAACGCGAGGCCGACCGTGACGATGTTGATGGAATCGGACGACATCGGGAAAAATGAATCAGTGGCCAGCACCGGCCGTCGCTCTTTGGCGCAGCAAGTGATCGGTGAGCACCAGCACCGCCATCGCTTCGACGATCGGCACCGCGCGAGGAAGCACACACGCATCGTGGCGCCCCTTGCCGGCAAGCTCGGTGTTTTCACCGCCGGAGGTGACCGTCTCCTGCGAAGTCATGACGGTGGCCGTCGGCTTGAATGCGACGCGAAAGATGATCGGTTCGCCATTGGAAATGCCTCCTTGCACACCGCCCGATCGATTCGTCGCCGTACGCACCTTGCCATCGACCATACGAAACGCATCGTTGTGCTCGCGACCGGTGAGAAGCGTGCCGGAAAAACCCGAACCGATTTCAAAACCTTTCGTCGCCGGAATCGAAAGCATTGCCTTGGCGAGATCCGCCTCAAGCTTGTCGAAAATCGGCTCGCCCAAGCCCGGTGGGCAATTGCGGATCACGCACTCGATCACACCACCGACGGAATTTCCATCGGCGCGGATCGACTTGATGCGTTCGATCATCGTTTCGACCATCGCGGGGTCTCCTGTGCGAACGACATTCGATTCGATCGCATCCGCCGTCACAGTTTCGGGATCCACCTCGGCTTGCAATTCTTGGATCGATTTGACCCACGCAAGGACCTCGATGCCCGGATGAAGTTCGGCAAGCACCTGCCGTGCGACCGCCGCCGCAGCAACGCGGCCAATCGTTTCGCGCGCCGAAGCACGACCACCGCCGGACGGAGCGCGGATGCCGTATTTCGCATCGTAAGTGTAGTCCGCATGGCTTGGCCGGTATTTGAGCGCCATTTCATCATAGGCGCCCGGTCGCTGATCCGTGTTGCGGACGATGATCGAAATCGGCGTACCGAGCGTGACCCCATCATGGAGGCCGGAGAAAATTTCCGCCGTATCCGCCTCCTTGCGTGGCGTGACGATGTCCGATTGCCCGGGACGGCGACGATCGAGCTCCCGTTGGACGACCTCAAGCGGCAGCGGAACACTCGGCGGGCAGCCATCGATGACCACGCCGACCCCGCCACCGTGGGACTCGCCGAAGGTGTGAATGCGAAATGTTTGCCCGAAGGTCGATGCCATGCCCGGAATCCTAGACGCTCGGCCGCGCGGGGCAAGCGTCATGCGTTTTCAGGGTTCAGTTTTCGATTTTCCGTGGCTACAAGCACGCATGCGCCTGCGCCTGCCCGACCGGGTGATCCCCTTTCCCCGCCGCCCGCTGATCATGGGGATCGTCAATGTGAACGACGACTCGTTTTCCGGTGATGGCACGCTGGATTTTGATGCGGCGATCGAGAGAGCCCGTGATCAAATCCGCCTCGGCGCCGATGTCATCGATGTCGGCGCGGAAAGCGCGCGCACGAACCGAGCGGCAGTGACGGTCGAAGAGGAGCTTCGCCGCTTTGAAGGATTTCTCGAGCGTTGGGAAAATTCGTGGAGCGACCTGCAACCAAAAGACTCGGCACAAATTTGGCCGCCGATCCTTTCGGTCAACACATGGCGGCCGGATGTCGTGCGCGAAATTTTGCCGAACAAAAAAGTCGAGCTGCTCAATGACATGAGCGCCTTGCCGGATGAAACCAATGCCCGCCTCTGCGCCGAGCATGGCACCGCGCTGCTGATCATGCACAGCGTCGGCGAGCCGAAAGTTCCGCACCTTCATCAGCAATGGGCGGATGTGATGAAATCCATGGAATCGTTCTTTGAGGAAAAAATCGCACTC
>CAIVXP010000130.1 GCA_903909905.1 Akkermansiaceae bacterium | reverse complement strand
TGCATCGGGAAATTGCCGCCACATCTCGAGGATTTTTTCGCGGTTGCCAAGAATCTCGCGCTTCCATGGTGAACCGTCGAAGAGCAGGCTGTCGCCATGGCTGATGACGATGCGGCCATTTGCCAATTCGATCCAGCCCTTGCCCGGCCATGATGGGTCATGGTTGCCGGGCAAGAAAATCGCATCGGCCGCCTCCTCGGCGCAGAGCCATTGGAGTTCATCGAGCATTTCGCGCGAACGTTGGCGAAATGGCGCTGCGAGCTCCTGCCAGGTGTCGCCATTAAAGATCACCGTGCCGGCGCCGGCGATGAGCGGGCGCAGCGCGGAGATTTGCCTGATCCGCGAAATTTTGTGACCGAGGTGGAGGTCGGACAGAATGCGAACGGGCTCGTTCATGATGGAGGGATTGCGCGCTGGCGCACCGCCTCGAAGAGGCAAACGCCGGTGGCCACCGAGACATTGAGGCATTCGACTTTGCCCGCCATCGGGATCGATGCGAGGAAATCGCAATTTTCCTCGGTGAGTCGGCGCATGCCTTTTTCCTCGGCGCCCATCACCAGCGCGAGCGGGCCTTTGAGATCGAGTTCGTAAATGGACTTTGATTTCGCATGATCCGAAGTGCCAACGAGCCAGAGTCCGGCGGCTTTGAGTTTCTCCATCGTGCGCGCGAGGTTGGTGACTTGTGCGAAAGGCACATGATCGGCGGCGCCGACCGAGATGCGGCGCACGGTTTCGGTGATGCCGACCGCTTTGTCTTTCGGTGCGACCACCGCATGTACGCCGGCGGCATCGGCCGTGCGAAGGATTGCACCGAGGTTGTGCGGGTCTTGCACGCAGTCGAGGATCAGCACGAACGGCACCTCATGTTCGGCGATCAGCGCCATCAGCTCGTCCTCGTCCAGGGCGGGCATGGTCTTCTCGGGTTTTTCCGCATCGCGGACATGGCGGTTCTCGCGCGCCTGCTTGCCGTGTTCGCGGCGGGGGCCTGAAAATCGATCTCTCACGGGCGGGAAAATGGCCTTGGGGCCGTGGGAAAGTCGAGCGCTTTGAGGGCGCGGGCGGTGTGGCTAATCATTTCCCTTGCCTCGTCCTCAATTTTCGGAAATAATTGAAAATAATGAAACTCAAAGCCGACGACCGCCTCGAGCAAGCGCGTGAGGAGTTTATTGCCCAGTGGGGGGCGATGGGCACGCAGTGGGGGATCAACCGCACGATGGCGCAGATTCATGCCTTGTTGATGACGGCGGCCGAACCGATGTCGACCGACGAGGTGATGGAGGCTTTGGAGATCAGCCGTGGCAACGCGCATGCGAACCTCAAGGAGTTGGTCGCGTGGGGTTTGTTGCGGGCGGTGGTGAGGAAGGGCGAGCGGCGCGAGTATTTTGAGGCGGAAAAGGATGTGTGGCGGATTTTTACGGTGGTGGCGCGGGAGCGCAAGCGGCGGGAGATTGATCCCGCGCTGGAGGTGGTGCGCAAGTGCGCGGAGGAAAGCCGGGAGATAGCGACGCCGGAGGGTCGGGCCTTTCACGAGCAGATGAGGCAGCTTGAGGAGTTCGTCGTGTTTGCCTCCCGGATGGCCGACCGGGTGGCGATGATGAAGCATGGATTTGCGATCCAGATGGCGGCGAAATTGTTGGGATGAATTGGCATTGTAGCAGAAAGCAGACTTTTCAGAAATTTTTGAAATTCAGATCCTGAAATCAAACAGACAAATTTTATGAATCCGGTGATTGTGCTGATGGGAGCGGAGGGTGTTTTGGGGCGCTATGCGTGTCGTCATTTTTCGCGTCTTGGTTGGGAAGTGGTGGCGGTGGGTTGTCGTCGCGAGGGGTTCAGCGGCGATGATGGGGATGGGATGTATCTAGAATGGGATGGCAAGAATGTTGGTGCTTGGGCGATGGCCTTGGAAGGTGCGGAGGCGGTGGTGAATCTGGCCGATGCTGAGGATCCCGATGCGCGGCTTGAGTCGACGCGTGCCTTGGGTCGGGCGGTGGCCGGATGCCGAGTGGCGCCGCGCGTGTGGCTCAATGCCTCGACGGTCGATTGGTATGGCGGGGCTGCCGATCGCATTCATGACGAGTGGTCAGGCGAGCCTGGAGAGAGTGCCGCGAGTCGTGCTGCCTTGGCTTGGGAGGATG
>CAIVXP010000129.1 GCA_903909905.1 Akkermansiaceae bacterium | reverse complement strand
CTCAAGCCAATCATGAAGCTGAAGCGGCATCGAAGCGCTTAATCGCAGCGCGGGAAATCCCGCCGTCGTCGCGCGGCCATCAAGCGCGAGACGTCGCTCCCTGCCCTTCACATCGATCAAGCACGCAAAGGCCGGCGCTTTCGGCTTATCCTTCGGCCGCAAGCCATCGAGCTCGAGCCTGCAATCCACCCACGGATCCGACACCGGCCCATCAATGCGGATCAAAACTTTACCAGCCGACTTCGCATCAAGCTTCGAAAAATCGGCATGCCACTTCGACAATAAGGCGGCATCAAGTCGCGCCGATTCAAAATCAACAGCGATTTCCCTCTGATCATTTCGCCACTCACTTCGCGCTTTTCCAAGCTCACGCGGCATAGGCAACTTTGCCGAGCCCTGCGCGATTTCACGCTTGCCGTCGAGCCACCTCAAATCACTCACGCCCAGAATGCCATTCGCGAGCGCAAGCTGTGCCGATACGCTCTGAACACCAGCCTCAACCCGCAGCTTGCGCGTCGAAAGCTTCTCAGGCCACTCGTAATCCACCCCACCACTCGCGACGATATCCCCATCGCCCGTGTCCTTCACCACCAAGCGCCCGACATCCAAAACCCCTTTATGCAAAGCCTTGGAAAAATTTCCCGAACCTTTCCATTCCCCATCGACCACATATCGGTCATTTCGACCATCGATAAACATGTTCATCACACGAGCCATTCGGCTGCTCGTAAAACCCTTGCATTCAAGCCCCGCTTGATACTCGGACGCGCCACTCCTCAGGCTGATATCCCCCTTCATGCCATCGCCAGTAATCTCGCCCGACCAGTCATTTGGCTCGTTCCACTTTCCATGAACCCGCAGCGGCGATTCGACCGCCGTGTCATTGGGCAAATAGCGGAGATCATATTTCCAAGAAGGATCACCCATGCTTTCCATGCCACTAAAACTTCCCTCAATGCGCCCTTGAGGCATCTCGGCATCGCGTTGCTTCGCGAGTTGCCGTGCGAGACCTTCGACTTGATCGATCACCATCTCGCCCTTGATGCCAAAGATTTGCGGCAGCGCAGCACCACGCAGCACCTTGGCATCGGCCTTAAGCGAAATCCCCGTGCCCATGCCCTTGCCCGCAAGCACAAGCCTCGCGGTCTTCTCCTCCAGCACCACATCGACATCCACCTCATCGGCCCTCCAACCCGCCGACCCGAACCCGCTCACGGTAAATTTCACATTACCCGTCGCACGCGAAAAATCCGGATACACTCCAAACAACTCGGCAGAAAACGAACGGATATCACCGCCCACCGATGGCTTACCCCCAAACAACTCAAACCAATCCGCCAGCGCCACCTGCCCGTCTATGAGATCCATCTTCAGCAGCGAAAACTCCTCGCTCGCATCGATGCGAAAACCCGCATCCTTCACCCTCAACTCGGCCGACCCCGCAAGCCCGCCCTTGTCCGGCGTGTGCAAGGCCAAACGATCAATGCGAACCCCCGGCATCGGCACGAATTGCTCGACCTCCAAAGATTCGCTCTTCCACACGACCGTCGAATTTCGCGCTGGCCAGCGCTTGCCCGAAGTATCGGTCATCGCACCAAGACTGAGCTCATAATTTTCCTGATGCGCATCGTGATGCAACGCACTCGATTCGAGTTGGAAAAATTCCACGCCATCTCTCACCGCCTTAACGCGCAAGCCCTCGATCGCCACATCCATCGGCTTGAGCGAACGGCGCGCATCGCGAATCGCCTTGGCGAGTTTTTTGAAATCAAGCACCGGCTTTTCGCTCGATTTCGAAGCACGCGTTTCATCAAAGCGCAGCAACAAATCCACCTCCT
>CAIVXP010000128.1 GCA_903909905.1 Akkermansiaceae bacterium | reverse complement strand
GAGCGCGACAAGCGCGTGCTCGCGATGGTGCGCCAAATGGACTCCGAAGGCTTCGGCAACTGCACCAACCAATACGAGTGCGAAGCCGCCTGCCCGAAGGAAATCAGTGTCGAGCACATCGCCCGACTCAACCGCGACTTCGCCGCCGCCGTGGCCCGCGAGCAGTTGGTTTGATGGGTGGGAATCGAACATCGAACATCGAACGCCCAACATCGAACATCGAAGTGGAAGAAAATGAAGAAGCTGCTTCTTCATCGTAGCTGGGGCATCCTGCCCCAGGCCGTCCTTGGAGCGTCTCGCTCCAAGTCTTGAAAAGCCAAAGAAGCCGTCGCTTCTTCCTCTTCCCCCAATAACAAGTAACTATTAACCCTTCTCATGACCCTGCGCTGCAAGGCCAGCTTCGCAGAGTCGGGCGTAGGCGCCGTTGCGCTTGATGAGTTCGTCGTGGGTGCCGAGCTCGAGGACGCGGCCTTTTTCGAGGACGCAGATGCGATCGGCCTGGCGCACGGTCGAGAGGCGGTGGGCGATGACGAAGCAAGTGCGGTCGGCCCTGAGGTTTTCGAGCGCGTCTTGGACGAGGCGTTCGGTGCGGTTGTCGAGCGCCGAGGTCGCTTCGTCGAGCAGTAGGATGGGCGGGTTTTTGAGGAGCGCGCGGGCGATAGAGAGCCGTTGTTTTTCGCCGCCAGAAAATCTTCCACCGCGTTCGCCGGCGATGGCGTCGAGTCCGAGCGGATTGGATCTCACGAAGCTCGCGGCATTGGCCGCTTCGAGGGCGGACCAGAGTTCATCGTCGCTGGCATCGTGTTTCGCGAGCAGGAGGTTTTCACGCACGGTGGTGTTGAAGAGGAAGCTTTCTTGCGTCACATAGCCGAGTTGATCGCGCAGCCATTCCTTGGAAATTTCCTGCAGCGGTATGCCGTCGATGAGGATGCGGCCGCTGCTGGGTTCGTAGAAACGGGTGAGGAGGTTGAGCACGGTGGATTTCCCCGCTCCCGTGGCGCCGACGAGGGCGATCGTCTCGCCGGGCAGGGCTTCGAGCGTGAGGCCTTCGATCGCCGGCGCGTTTTCCGCGTAGTAGAAGGCGACATGTTCGAAGCGCACATGGCCGCGGATCGATTCCGGGCGCAGGCCTTCGGTGAGGTGGCTTTCGTTGGGTGTATCGATGATGCCGAAGATGCGTTTGGCTGCGACCACACCGCGGGTGAAGGTTTGCGAAAGTGTGTTGATGCGCGAAATCGGATCGAAGAGGAAACCCCATGCGACGAGGAATGAAATGACCGTGCCCGCGGAAATTTTTCCCGCGAGGGCCCACCAGGTGCCGAAGCCGACCATGAGGATGATGCCGGACTCGGCGATGAACGAAACGCTCGGCCACACGAATGCTTGGCCGCGCATCACATCCATGTGTTTTTCGCCGATCCGGCGCGAGGCTTTGTCGAAATTTTCCAAGGCCTTCGGCTCGACCGTGTAGGACTTGATGAGGCGGATGCCGGCAAGGTTGTCGTGGAGGATCGCGTGGAGGGCGGATGAGGCTTCCGACGAGGCGCGCCACATCGGTTCCGATCGGCGGGCCCACCAACTGGTGATG
>CAIVXP010000127.1 GCA_903909905.1 Akkermansiaceae bacterium | reverse complement strand
GACTTCCTTGTCGCTGAAGACGGAGGTCTTGATGCCCTCGAGGGGCTTGATGCTTCCAAGCTCGGGTTCGCCCCCGGGATTTTTCGGGTTTTGCATCGATGCGAATGCCGACTCGATGCGGCTGCGAATTTCATCTGGTTTCACATCGCCGGCGACCACAAAGGTCATGCGGTTGGGCGCGTAGTAGCGCGTGTAGAGGTCGGCAAAACTCTCGCGCGGGGCCTTGCGGATGATTTCCTCTTCGCCGATTGGGAAACGCCGCGTGACGAGTGAGTCGGGCAGCACTTTGGAAAACTGCTGTTGCATCAGGCGGTAGCCGACCGAATCGCGGCTCACTTTTTCCGAAAGGATCACGCCGCGTTCCTTGTCGATTTCCGCCAAATCGAGCAACGCGCCATCGCCGAAGTCGCGCATCACGGTGAAGGCGAGTTTCATCGTTTGCTCCGACATGTCGGGCAGGTCGAGCATGTAGACTGTTTCGTCGAAGGAGGTGTAGGCATTTGCGTGAGCGCCGAATGCGATGCCGAGGCGTTGCATGCGTGGCACGAGTTCGGCGGCGGTGTGATGCTTGGTGCCATTGAAAACCATGTGCTCGAGGAAATGGGCGAGACCGCGTTGGTCCTCGGCCTCCATCAAGGAACCTGCGGCGATGTGCAGGCGCAGAGAAATGCGACCTGGTGGTTCGCTGTTCGGGTAGATCAAATAACGCATGCCATTGGGCAGCTGACCGAAGACTGCCTTGGGATCCGGCGCGATGTCGGATGAGGCATGCGGCCATGATTTGGCTGGCAGCACCTCGCCTGCATTTGTTTCGAAATGGGTTGCCAGGCCCTGTGCCGCGCCCGCATTTACGGATGGCGCAGCAGGGGATGTTTTCGAATCCGGCCCCGACCGCAGCGATAGGAACATCGCCGTGACGGCAAGAATCAGGACCAGAATCAGTGGGGTGGAGCGTTGCATGTGTGGGGGGAAAGGTTGTTGGACGCGGTGGGTGCTTGGCAACGATCAAAGCGCGGGCAGCGTGCCGAATTGTCGGCAATTTCCGCAAATTTGTGCGGATGCGCCATTTCCGCGTCAAACAGGCTTGCATTCCCGCCGCCGAAGTGTTGACTTCCCGCCCCGGCCGCAAGGCCGACAACAAGTGCGCGCGTGGCGGAATTGGTAGACGCGCTAGATTCAGGTTCTAGTGGGGGCAACCCCGTGAAGGTTCGAGTCCTTTCGCGCGCACCATTATTATTTTCAAGGGGTTACGGTATTGAAGCGCCGTCCCGTTGACACTCACGCTACTCCATGAACGAGGGTGGTGACAAAAAGGTGACAAATGCGCGGGCCAAAGCTCTTATACTTGGCGTAGGCCATTCATGGGGTCTTGGAAGTTTTAAGATTTGCCCTCTCAGACCAGCTAAAGTTTCAACAAACCACTGGCTCCGTTTTGCGGGACCACTTCAGTTTTGACTTCGCTCCGCTCCGTCCAAGCCAAGTCCGATTTCCTCCTCCGGAAATCGATTAAATGCCATCGGGGCAAATGCCCCAGTGCTTTCATCCCACCCCCTCTGTGGGTAAATTCTCCTTAATGGAGAGATAAATGTTGGGTGCCAAATAAAGTGGCGGAGGGGGTGGGATTGCCTACGTGTTGCTCCGGCCAAGCCAATTGGGCTCGCGTTGCTCGCTTGATGTGATTGGTCGCTAAAGCTCCCGCCGCTTTCAAACCCAGTCCTCCGCTTCGCTCCGGAGGGATTTTGACTTCGCTCCGCTCCGTCCAAGCCAAGTCCGATTTCCTCCTCCGGAAATCGATTAAATGCCATCGGGGCAAATGCCCCAGTGCTTTCATCCCACCCCCT
>CAIVXP010000126.1 GCA_903909905.1 Akkermansiaceae bacterium | reverse complement strand
CTTCATCGCGCGTGACGAACAGCGAGCCATCGAGTTTGCCGTGAATGAGCGGTGCTTGTTTCTCATCGATCTCGATGATCGCGCGGCAGCGGCTGCGTTCGGCGATGATGATTTTAGCAACATCGTAGAGCGGATAAACGCGGGCGACCTGCTGAACTTCCTTGCCGATGAGGCGAACCGCCTGTTGGTCGGGAATGATCGTGACCTTGACCCCGGCGGCGGGAGCGACGACCGGCTCGCGACGGACATCTTCGCGCTGAAAGCGGGATTTGCCGCGGTCATCGCGGCGGTCTTTGAAGTCGCGCCGTTCGCGATTGTCGGTATCACCACGAGGTGGGCGTTCTTCGTGCTTGCGATCTTTTTTTGCCGATTGTTTTTGCGGCTCTGCGGCATCACGCGCCCATGAAGGTCCGAGTGCGAAACTCGACAAGAGTCCGGTTAGTGATTCGTTTTCGGGATTGCTCACGGTGTCGATTGTAGAGGTCGGATCGAAAATGACAAACTCCGCGTTGTGTCAATTTAAGGTCTGGATGATGCGTTCAAAACGGCCAGCACGCGGCGTGTTGCCCCCATGTGTGCGGCCAACACCTTGCTTGCATTGGCTGTGAGGCTTTGTGCCTTGAGTGGATCGAGTGCCTGCCGGATGGCGTCGACCAGTTGTGCGTGATCGACTGCGCGGATGCAGGCACCCGCGGTGATGAGCCTTCCCGCGAGCGGTTCGAAGTTTTCCATGTGCGCTCCAAAGATTACTGGGCGGCTGGCAAGGATCGCTTCGGCTGGATTTTGCCCGCCTTCGGATAGAAAACTTTTGCCGATGATGACAACGGCCGCGTGAGCCGTCCAGTCGCGCAGTTCGCCGGTCGAATCGATGAGAAACGCGCTGCTTGATCCGTCGCGAATTGTTTCGAGGTCGAACTGCGAGCGCGTGCTGACCTTGAATCTTGCGGCTTGAAGGTCCTTGGTGGCGGCATGACGGCGCTCGGCATGACGCGGCGCGATGGCGGGCAGTGCTTTGGGATTTGCCTCGCGAATGGCGGTGGCGATCCATGCGTCTTCACCGGCATGAGTGCTGGCAGCAAGAACGACCGGGCGGCCATGACCGAAGGCATCGATCATGTTTTGAAATGCGGGCCTGCGTGTGGGGGCTGCGCCGCTGCCGGGATCGAACTTGATGCTTCCCGTGAGGTGGATCGCATTCGGTTTGATGCCAAGCTCACGCCAGATCGACTCATCCTCGGCATCCTGGATGGTGACCGCATTGAGACATGAAACAAATGGGCGCAGCCAATTTGCGAAGCGGCTGTAACGGCGTGCGGAGCGTGGCGACATGCGGGCATTTGCCAGCGAGACAGGGATCGATCTGCTGTGGCATTCGAGCAGCAAGTGGGGCCAGAGTTCGCCTTCAATGAGCACGATCTGAGCAGGTTCAAAGCGATTGAGGTAGCGTTTCACCATTGGGGAAAAATCCAACGGCGAGTAGGCGACGCGGATTTGTTCGATCGCGGCTTCGCGTGCGACCGCGTGACCGGTCGCGGTTCCGGTTGCGAGGATGAATTGTTGATTCGGATTTTCGGAGAGCCATTCGCGGATGAGTTTGAGTGCGATGATGGTTTCGCCGACACTGATCGCGTGGATGTGGATGGCTCCGCATGTTTCCATGTCAGCGGATTTGCCATAGATCG
>CAIVXP010000125.1 GCA_903909905.1 Akkermansiaceae bacterium | reverse complement strand
TGTGACATCTGCCACATGCTTGCATTCGAGGTTTTCGCGGTCTGCCTCTTCGAGGAAATAGGAGATATCGCTTGGGTCGATGCATACTGCCATGCGTTCTTGCGATTCCGAGATGGCGAGCTCGGTGCCGTCGAGGCCATCGTATTTTTTCGGGACGGCATCGAGGCTGATGAGGAGTGAAGGCGCGATTTCGCCGATGGCGACCGAGACGCCACCGGCGCCGAAGTCGTTGCAGACCTTGATTTTTCGAGTGAGAACCGGATTGCGGAAAAGCCGTTGGATTTTTCGTTCGGTTGGGGCGTCGCCCTTTTGAACTTCTGCCGAATTTTCGAGTGCGGTGTCGGTGTGTTCTTTTGAAGATCCCGTGGCGCCGCCGACGCCATCGCGGCCGGTGCGACCACCGATCAAAAGAATCGCATCACCGCTGGCGGGCTTGCCGCGAAATACTTGCGAGCGAGGAGCGGCGGCGACAACCGCGCCGATTTCAAGGCGTTTAGCGACATAGCCCGGATGGTAAACCTCGGCGACCTCGCCGGTGGCCAGGCCGATCTGATTGCCATAGGATGAATAACCATGGGCGGCAGTGCGGCAGATTTTGCGCTGCGGTAGTTTGCCCGGAAGGGTTTCGGAGAATGGAACGAGCGGATTGCCGGCGCCGGTAACGCGCATGGCTTGGTAAACATATGAGCGGCCTGAAAGTGGATCGCGAATGCAACCGCCAAGGCAAGTGGCGGCTCCACCGAAGGGTTCGATCTCGGTTGGGTGGTTGTGAGTTTCGTTTTTGAACATCACGAGCCACTCCTCGGTGGTCGGTTCAGACGTGGCTGTTTGTTTGATCGTGACCGGTACGACGATCGAGGCCGCATTGACTTCATCGGACTCCTCGAGGTTATCGAGTTCGCCTGAGGCACGGAGTTCGCGCATGCCCATTAGAGCGATATCCATCAAGCTGATGGGCTTGTTGTCGCGTCCGAGTTTTTTGCGGGCATCAAGGTAAGCATTCCATGCGCGATAGACTGGGCTGTTTTCGTCGTCGAAAACCACATCGGTGATTTCGGTGAGGAATGTTGTGTGGCGGCAGTGGTCAGACCAGTAGGTGTCGAGGACGCGGATTTCAGTGATGCTTGGGTCGCGTTTTTCCTCATCGCGAAAGTGTGCCTGAGTGAAGGCGACGTCGGCGGCGGACATTGCAAGACCGAGATCGTTGCGAAGTTGCTCGGGATCGGATTTGTTGAAGCCGCTGAGTATCGCCACATCTTTTGGAGTGACGGGGGGCTTGCGATCGTTGGAATCGGTGAGGGGGACCTCGTGTGAGTCGACCGGGTTGATTGCAAATGATCGAATGGCGTCGATTTCCGTTTTGGAAATGTTTCCGCGGAGCACAATCACCTTGGAGGATGAAATGTTCGGCCGTGTGCCACCGGTGAGAATTTGGATGCATTGGGCAGCCGAGTCCGCACGCTGGTCGAATTGACCGGGTAAGTATTCGATCGCGAAGGCTTGTTCTTCGGCGCCGTGTTCGAGTGTGGGGCTGATGCGATCAACTTGCGGTTCGGAAAGAATGAGCCGAGTGGCTTCGTCGAACTTATCTTTGGTGATACCTTCGACTTCGTAGCGTTGAATGATGCGCAGGGATTCGAGGCCGGGGAGTGTGAGCGACTCCTTCAGATCGGCGAGCAGGTGTCGGGCCTCGATATCGTGGGGAGGGAATTTTTCGACGAAAACGCGGTGCATTGGTGGAGGGCGGTGATGCTAGGGCATGAGGGGGTGAGGGCAAGCCGAATGGGCTTTGATCACGTTGATCCGCAACAAAAAAGGCCGGTGGAGGGAAGTCCACCGGCCTTGAATTGGGTCAATTTGATGAGGGCTGCTGCCGCATCATTTGTGGAGTATTTTCGGCACCATGGGAGCGCGCAGGCGGTGAGCTTGCGGGAAGTCCGAACCAAGCAGCGGGCGGCAGTAGTTGAGGAAGTCTTCAGTGACCCCATTGGCCTCGGCGTTGATGAAGTTGTCGGGCATATGTCGGGTTTTGCCGGCGACTTTTTCAATGGGCACCAATTCGTAATCGACGCTGTAGTTGAGGACCGGGCGGCGGATCGCGATCGAACCGTCGACATTGTCCCACATGGCGTACTGCACCGCTTTTTCACCGACTTCGCGGGCTTCGTGGGCATCGCGATCGGAGCGGCATCCCATGAAGCAGCGCTGAAGATATCCGTAAGTGTCGGAGCGAACGCGCTTGAGTTTGAGGCCATCCTTGATTGTCTGCGACAACAAATCGCCGAGGGCACCGGTGCCGGAGAGTTGAAGGTTGCCGTGGGCGTCGCGTTCTTCACCCATGAGCTTGGTGATCATCGCATTGCCATCCTTGTCGGAGATTCCTTCCGAGACCGCGATCGTGCACATTCCAAACTTCGAGTAAACGCGATCGACATCGGCGAGGAATTTTTCGGTATCGAAGGCGCGTTCCGGCACATAGACGAGGTGTGGTCCGTCGTCGTAATACTTGCGGCCGAGGGCGGATGAGGCAGTGAGGAATCCGGCGTGGCGGCCCATCACGACACCGATGTAGACGCCCTTGAGCGCGCGGTTGTCGAGGTTCACGCCGGTGAAGGCCTGTGCGACGAAGCGGGCTGCCGAGCCAAAGCCCGGGCAGTGATCGTTTTCCATCAGATCGTTATCGATCGTCTTGGGAATGTGGATCGCTCGCAGTTCGTAGTTTGCTTGCTGTGCCTGCTCGTTGACGATTCGGACGGTGTCGGAAGAATCATTGCCGCCGACATAGAAGAAGTAACGGATGTCGTGGGCCTGCATGACCTTGAACATGCGGGCGCAGTATTCTTCATCGGGTTTGTCGCGAGTTGAAAGGAGTCCCGACGATGGTGTGTCGGCGACTTGCTCGAGGTTGTGTGTGGTTTCGCGGGTGAGGTCGACGAAGTTTTCCTCGATGATTCCGCGCACTCCGTGGACGGCCCCGTAAATCGAGGTGACCTGGGAAAATTTGCGGGCTTCGAGGGCGACGCCGACGACGCTTTGGTTGATGACGGGTGTGGGGCCACCACCTTGGGCGACCAGTACTTTTCCTTCTAGACGGCTCATGCAGGCCGAGTAATCAATAAATCAAGCTCATGTGCAAGTATCGAAAATACATCGCGACGAAATGATGGACCTGTGATTTGATTTCTCAAATTACCTGACTCATATGAAAAATCCTTGGATATTTGCACTCATGGCGCTGGTGCTTGGCGCCCTTGGTGGGTTCATCAGCGGCAGAAACACTTCGTCGGAGCGCGATAGTGAAAAGCTTTCTTCCAAAATGGTGAAATCGGCTCCAGCCAAGGCGGGTTTGGATGCGCGTGTCAAATCAGACGTGGCCCACGAGAACAAGCGAGCAAAGCGGCCACTCAACATTGTACAGATTAGCAGTATGCCGGGAAGTACGCAGCGAGTACAGGCGATGTTGGATTTGTATGCCAATCTTAGCTCATCCCAATTTGAGTTAGAGGCCGCCAAGCTTGATCAACTTCCAATTAGCGAGCGCATACTTGCCTCATTTTTGTTGTTTGGGCGATGGGCAGAACTTGACCCCACGGCGGCGATGGCGTTTTCGGGCACGATGGGCTATGGCTCGATGTTTGTGAAACCAACGATTCTTCAGGGCTGGGCCAGTACCGATCCTGCGGGTGCGGCGAAGTATCTTGCGGCCAATCCGCGTGAGTTTGCGATGATGGGAAATGGTAGATCCGCAGGTGGACGAGGTGGAGTTTCGATCATTGGTGCCGAGTGGGCTCGACTGAATCCTTCGGCCGCGATGGCGTGGGCGACTTCATTGAATGACGGGCGGTCGGAGGCCATCAGTGCCGTGGTGGGGCAGGTTGCGAAGTTGGATCCTGCCAAAGCATCGCAAATGCTGGCGGGAATGAGTGAAGATGATTTAGTTGATGCATTTCGGAGCGTGGCGGCGAGTTATGGTGCCAAAAACTTTACTGAAGCAAAGGCATGGATACGCAGTCTCCCATCTGATCAACAGGCCGAAGCTCTGGCATCTGCGATTGGTGGTTTGTCGGTTGAAGACCCATTGTCGGCTGCAGAGGAGGTGGAGCTCATGTCGCAGGGCGCGGCCAAGGATCGTGCGGTCTCGGAGTTGGTTGGTGACATGGCTCGAGAGAATCCCCAGACAGCGGCAGAGTTTTTAAAGGGCCAGGGGAGCCGTGAAGCCATGCGAATGGGGGTAAGAGAGTTGATCCCATTGTGGGTGGGAAAAGATGCGCCAAACGCGCTTGCATATGCCTTTGCGCTCGAGGTTGGGGATGTGCGTGACAGCGCCTTGCAGTCATATGTCATGTCCAACACCGCAGAGGATCCTGCGAAGGTGATTTTGGTAGCGGAAAACATTCAGGATGAGAGTGAGCGAATCCGCTCGATGAGCATTGCGGCGACGCGCTGGATGCGTGAGGATGCCGCTGCCGCTAAGGAGTATGTCGAGCAGAGTCAGCTTTTGCCAGAGGCGGACAAAAACCGCATTTTGAATGGTGGTGGGTGGTTCGGCGGTCGTTTTGGCGGGCAACGAGGTGCTGGTGGCGGCGTTTCGCGCTGATTGAATTTTGATTTGCGGTGCGCTTGCATCTTGCTACCCGTGGGCATCCGCCAGTCATATTCCATCAAGGGACTGGGTGCTCTATCGGCACTCGGTGTTGATCTGCCTTCGCATCTCGATTCGATTGCGATCGGCCTCGTACCATTTCGGCCGCTAGGTGAGTTGTTGGGAAATGACAGCCCGCACGCAAAAACGCCAGGCGCGTGGATTGCGGATCGCGAATGTTTGACCAGTCGCAAATGGGGGCCTGCGACCATGGCGGCCCTTCACGCGGCGCGAGAGGCGATCGCAGATGCCGGATGGGGCGAAAGTGATCTGCGTGATGCGGCGTTGGTGGTGGGCACCAGTCGCGGCAATGCCGCTGGTTGGCTTGGTCCATGGCCTGGGCGCAGACCGTTCCAATTGATGGCTGCCAGCAACACCATTCATAGCGAGCCGGCATCGGCGATCAGTATCGAGTTTGGCATCACCGGTCCGAACCATGTTGTCGCAAGTGGTTGTGCCGCAGGGCTTGATGCCGTGGGCGTAGCGATGATGATGCTTGAGTGTGGTCTCGCATCGCGTGCATTGGCCGTGGCGGTGGATCTGCCATTGGTGCCAATGCTGCTCGACCAATATACCTCTTCGGGGCTTCTTTCAAAAAATTCGAAGCTGGACCCATATCATTCATCGACTACTGGATTTGTGCCTGCCGAGGGTGCGGCAGCGTTGGCGATTGAGCTGGGTGAGAGCAATCATCCCCGACTGCTTCATTACGCGTGCAATTCCGATGCGGGAAATCCGGTGGGTATTCCGGCGGATGGTGGTCGCAGCTCGGAACTGTTCACCCGTGATCTAGCTAATAGTTTGGCCGCGATTTGCCCGCATGCGACTGGCACGGTGGTGCAAGCCGTCGCTGATCCGGCATGGATGCAGCATGTGTTTCCCGATGCAAAACCACCGCTGATTTTGCTCAAGCCTTTTACTGGTCACACAATCGGTGCCAGCGGTTTACTCGAAAGCGCGATCCTTGCCGGATTTTTGAAAAGCCGTCAACTGCCCGGAAATGTGAATGGGCTGAGTGCCCCGAAAGGATTTGTAGCACCTTATGAGTCGTTTGAAGTCACAGGTCCCGTGGCCAAGGTTTCCAATGGCATGGGTGGCCACAATGCCTTGTTGGTCATGTCTCCAGCTTCCGCTCGATGAAACGCATTGTCATATCCGTAAGTGGTCAGCAGATGCTTGTTTTTGACGGTGATCGACTGATGGCATCTTTTGCCGTTTCGACTGCCGCCAAGGGCATGGGCTGTGAAGAAGGCAGTTTGCGGACGCCTACGGGCCGCTTCAGGATTTCCGAAAAGATCGGTGAAGGTGAAGTGCAGGGTGCCATCTTCAAGGCGCGCGTCGCTTGTGGTGTGTGGCATGAGGGTGAAAAGTCCGAGGATGACCTCATATTGACCCGTATTTTGAGACTCGATGGCATGGATCCATGGAACCTCAATACCATGGATCGATATATTTACATTCATGGCACCAATCATGAATCATTGATAGGAAGTCCGGCCAGCCATGGCTGCATACGCATGACCAACAGTGATATGACTGCCCTATATGACATGGTGGAACGCGGTGATCGCGTGGAGATTTACCCGGGAAATGAAGAGGGTTGGCCGGGGTATATGTGGTGAATCGGTTAGATATTTATAATAGATAATTATTAAAACTTTTGCTTGCATGTAATTTCCTGTCGATGCAGGGTGTGCGCGCAATGAGTAGTAAATCAAAGAAAGCCAAGTCCGTCGGAGTGCGTTACACGCCCGAGCAAAAAAAAGAGATTGTTGAATTCGTGCAACAATACAACGAGGCCAATGGTCGCGGTGGCCAGAGTGCCGCAGTCAACAAGTTTAAGGTCACGCCGATCACGATTGGCGCGTGGCTCAAAGCTGCAGGTATTTCCAAGAAAAAAGGTAAAGCTGCAAAGGTCGCCAAGCCTGTTAAGGCGAAGAAGAAGGCTGTCGCCAAGGCTATAAAAGGACCCAAGAAGGGTTCGAAAGGCGCAGGTAAGCGTTACAGCGCCACCGAAAAGCAAGAGGTCGTTGATTTCGTGAGCGACTACAACGCGACTAATGGTCGTGGTGGTCAGAGTGCGGCCGCAAGGAAGTTCAACATTTCCATTCTCACTGTTTCCGCTTGGCTCAAGAAGTCGGGCAACAAGTTTGCGAAGGGCGGCAAAGCCGTTGTTGCAAACAAGGCATCAGCAAAGGTTTCTTCCGGTCTTACCTCAAAGGTCGCGAAACTTCTTGAGATGAGCGATCGGGTACGTAAAGCAGAGGTCGAACTCGACAAGCTTCGCGCCGGTTACGAGTCGTTGAAGGCTGCCGTCAAAGCGTCGATCTGATCTCGATCATTCCATTCAATCCAACCAAAGCCGTCTCTCGAAATGAGAGACGGCTTTTTTGCGGCTTGGCGTGCGGCTATAAGTTTGGAGTACCGGTAGGCAGCCCGATGTGGAACGGTCGCTGAAATAATAAGAAGAAATGTGAGAGGGGGCATTGCGCATGAAAATCGCCGCCACAGGTGAAGAGGCCTTTATCGGTTCTTACACTCAAGCCCAGTTCACCGAGGTATCCATGTCCATCCACTGCATGGATTCGCCTTGGAAGATGAAGCGTCCGTGGAAGTGGGTTTCTTCGAGTAGGAGTGGGAGCCAGTGGCGGTCGTCTTCCCACATTCGGGTGTAGGGGATTGATTCAATCGATGTCCAGAGCGGCACGGCCTCGTCGGTTTCGGTGGGGGTGCCGATGTGATCGTCTGCGCGGAAGACATGGCAGAGGATGTGTGGCGAGTCGGACATCGAGAACCAGAGCTCGCCGATCTTGCGCGGGTTGAGCGGGGTGATGAGCAGCTCCTCCTGGGTTTCGCGGATGACGCATTGAAGGGGTGTTTCACCGGGATCGATCTTGCCACCGGGGCCATTGATTTTTTCCGCGCCGAGGCCGCGTTTTTTTTCGATCAGCAGGATGCGGCCGTTGTTGACGACAAACATCAGCGTGGCGTGGATGCCGCCTTGCCACTGGGACCAATCGATGGGTGATGCGGCCATGAGGTGATGGGCTCAACTTGCCGAGCTGTATGCTTCGACGCTGTCGCAGGTGCA
>CAIVXP010000124.1 GCA_903909905.1 Akkermansiaceae bacterium | reverse complement strand
CAGGAGTTCAAGGATGGCGCCGCTACTCAAGTGACCGCTCCTTACGAGCAGGGTGGTGAGACACCCGACGGCTGGGAAGGCATCGACATCGGCGATGTCGCGATCCGCGAATTCAGCGAAGAAGTTGCCAAAGCCCGCACGATCATCTGGAACGGACCTATGGGAGTTTTCGAAATCGAAAACTTTGCCAAGGGCACCCGAGCCATCGCCGAAGCGGTGGCACAAGCAACCTCCAAAGGTGCGGTGACGATCATTGGTGGTGGCGACTCGGTGACCGCGGTCAACCAATTCGGCCTCGACGACAAAATGACCTTCATTTCGACCGGCGGTGGCGCCTCGCTCGAGCTTCTCGAAGGTAAGGAGCTGCCTGGCGTCGCGGCGCTCAACAATGCCTGATTTTCCGATTACCCCGACACAGCCGACCCCAAACATAATCATGAACCGCAAGCCGATTTTCGCCGCCAACTGGAAGATGAACAAGGGAGCCTCCGAAACCGAGGACTTCGTCAAAAGTTTCATCGCCAAGATTCAAGGCCTCAACCTTGTCAGCGAGATCGTCATCGCACCGCCTTTTGTTTCGCTGCCGAAACTTGCCGAGACGCTGCACAGCTCCGGCCAGAATTCCCAAGCGATCCAGATCGCCGCGCAAAACTGCTCGCAGTTCGATGCCGGTGCCTACACGGGCGAGGTGAGCGTGATGATGCTCCGCGAATTTTTCGTGCACTATGTGATCCTTGGTCACAGCGAGCGCCGCTCGATTTTCGGCGAAACCGATGCGGTCATCAACGCCAAGATGCTCAAGGCACGCGAGGCAAACCTGAAGCCGATTTTCTGCATCGGCGAGACCCTTGCCGAGCGTGAGGGAGGTCAGCTCGAAACCGTGCTGCGCCGCCAAGTCACAGAAGGCCTCAAGGGCCTGACCGATAAGGACATGGCCGAAACGGTCATCGCATATGAGCCGGTCTGGGCAATCGGTACCGGCGTCACCGCGACCTCGCAGCAGGCACAGGATGCACATGCGTTCGTCCGCTCGCTGGTTTCCGAACTCTACGGTGCCGACACCGCCGCAAGGATCCGCATCCAGTACGGTGGCAGCGTCAAGCCCGGCAACGCCGCCGAACTGATGGCCTGCCCGGACATCGATGGTGCGCTCATCGGTGGCGCAGCCCTCGAGCCGCAAAGCTTCATGGAGATCATCCGCAACGGTTTGGAAAACTGAGCGGGTGATCCGTACGGGATTTTCCCGCTTTCCAGAGCGGCCTGCGACAGCTAGATTTGCATCCATGTTTCGAGCCTTTCTCAAGGTTGCTCTCATCGTGGTGTTGCTGATGCCGTTAATGCGTGCCGACCACGTCATCGCTACGGGCGGCCCGGCTCTTCGCAAGTGGGAAGACCTGCGGATCAAGGAAGACCGGCACGATCGCTGGTGGGCGAATTTCATCAGGGCATCAACCCTGCGCATGGCGGAGATCCGCAAGGCTTACGGACCCAACGCGCCCTTGGTGTGGATCGTTTACCAACCGTCCTATCAAGCCCGCTCGAAAGAGGACGGTAAGCCTTACCCGACATGGATCAGCGAAGTGGCCGCCGAGCGAAAAGCGAAGCTTATCTGGTTCAACGACTCGGCGTCCTTTATCCGCGCGATGAATTCGCGCCCAAGGGGATCGATCCAGACCTTTGATTTCTTCGGTCATTCAAACCGCCACGCCTTCATGTTTGAGTACGGTGCCGACATCATGGCGGCATCGACCGCATGGCTTCACGAACGCGATCTTTCAAAACTCAAGTCCTCGGTGTTCGCGCCCAACGCCTACTGCAAAAGCTGGGGCTGCCACACCGGCGAAAGCATGACTGCGGTGTGGAAAAGCAAACTTGGCATCCCGCTCGAAGGAGCGACTGGCGCGACCACCTACACGGTCATCAGCCAAGGCCAACTGCCGGTCTCTCGCGGCAGCTGGCGCCGTTAGGATAATTTTCCCGTCACATTCACGATTATCACTCACCAAAGCCATCCCATGAAACTCGCTGAACTCCAGGAACTCCACTCACTGCCGTTTTTTGACCTCCTCAAGCGCGCCCGCGAGGTCCACGAGCAATCATGGCCGGATGGAAAAATCCAACTCTGCACGCTGCTGTCGATCAAGACCGGCGGATGCTCCGAAGACTGCGCGTATTGCTCGCAATCGGCGCGATATGAAACCGACATCGAACGCCAGGCCCTGCTCGATCGCGACGAAGTGATGCAGCACGCCTTGGCCGCCAAGCGCAATGGCTCGACGCGTTTCTGCATGGGAGCCGCGTGGAAGGGGGTGCGTGGCGGTACCGAGAAGTTTGAAAAGGTGCTCGATATCGTGCGCGATGTGTCGGCGCTCAACATGGAGGTCTGCGTCACACTCGGCGAACTCGGACTCGAGGAGGCCAAGCAACTGCGCGATGCCGGGGTGACCGCCTACAACCACAATCTCGACACCTCGCCCGAGCACTATCCGAACATCGTCACCAGCCACACCTACGAGGATCGCCTGCGCACGATCCGCAATGTGCAGGACGCGGGCATTTCCGTCTGCTGCGGCGGCATCCTTGGCCTGAGCGAAACCATCACCGACCGCTTGCGCATGCTGGAAGTCATTTCCAACTTCAACCCGCAACCTGAAAGCGTGCCGATCAACTCGCTCATGCCGATGCCCGGCACGCCGCTGGCCAACAGCCCGCAGGTCGACCCCTTCGATCTGGTGCGCATGATCGCCTGCACCCGCATCGCGGTGCCCAAGGCCAAGGTTCGCCTCTCGGCCGGACGCACCAGGCTCTCGGACGAGGTCCAGGCCCTCTGCTTTTTTGCCGGAGCCAACTCGATTTTCTACGGTGAAAAACTTCTCACTGCAGACAATCCTGAAGCGGAAAAGGATCGTGCTCTGTTGGCCAAGCTTGGGCTCGCGACGCTCGAGCCGGACATGTCGCTTGCCGCGCCCGATATCGATCCGAATCTGCCTGCCAGTCCCACAGTCGGATGCTGTGGGGGACCCGCGAAATGCGATGATGCGGAGCCTGTGAAAGCGGGTTGCTGCTGACCGATACGGAATGTTAGATTGCGTCAATTGCCAAAACCCGTCCTCGACACGGACAAGGCCTCACTCTAGATTGGTGGCTCACCCACATACCGCATGAAACACACCATCACATCCGGCGTCCTGATTCTCGGTCTCGCCGTTACCGCTATCGCAGAGAACAAACCTGCTGCCGCAAAGGCAGAAAAGGCCGCCACTCCAGCCGCTGAAGCAGCTGCCAAGCCAAAGGCAGATCCTGCTGCCAGCAAGTCCGATGCCTCCTACGCTCTCGGCTTCAGAACCGGCGGCACATTTGGTCAGCAATTCGGCCGCTTTGGCGTGACTGCTGCCGACCTCGAGCAAGACACATTCATCAAGGGCTTCATGGATGCTCTCAAAGATGGCAAGCCATCGCTCGACGAGGCCCGTTTGCAGGCCGCCATGGAAGGGCTCGGCGCGATGCTTCAAGAGCGTGAGAAAAAACTCGCCGAGGAGAACCTCGCCGCAGGCGCCAAGTTCCTTGAAACCAATGGCAAGCGCAAAGGCGTGATTACCACCAAGAGCGGTCTCCAATACGAAGTCCTCAACAAGGGTGGCGACAAAAAGTACGAAGCAGCGAAGGACGGCAAGGAAGCCAACAAGCAGTTCATGGTGAACTATAAGGGCACGCTCATCGACGGCAAGGAGTTCGATGCCTCGCCCGCCGGTCAGCCGGTGCCAATGACGCTTGAGGTCGTCGAAGGCTTCAAGGAAGCGCTCACCACGATGCCGATCGGCTCGAAGTGGAAGTTGTTCCTGCCGGCCAAGCTGGCCTACGGCGAGCAGCGCCGCAGCGCCGACATCGGACCGAACAGCGCGCTCATTTTCGAACTCGAGCTGGTCTCGATCGAAGACGCGCCTGCTGAACAAGGCATGCCATTCCAGTTGCCCCAAGGCGCCGAAGGCGGAGAGTAATTCCCGACCTAGTTGAATTTTTCATGGCCGCTTGCGTTCCTGCGTGGGCGGCCATTTTTTGGTTTCACCGCCAAGGCGCCAAGGAACGCGGAGAGGAAAGAGATATTGGTTATTGGGGAATAGAAAGAAGATGCCGCTTCCTAAGGAGCCACGACACTCTTGTCGTGCTCTTCTGAGAATTTTTTAACCGCGAATGAACGCGAAAATGACTCTACTCCTTAGCGAACTTGATGCCTTTGCGGTTCAACATTTTCTGAGAAGAGCACGACAAGAGTGCCGTGCCTCCTTAAGAAGCGGTCTTTTCCTTTGCTTCGAATTCCGCTTTGGCGCGTTTGCGGCACTCGGCGACGAAGTGGTT
>CAIVXP010000123.1 GCA_903909905.1 Akkermansiaceae bacterium | reverse complement strand
CCGTAGAGTCGGGCGATGCCGCCGAAGCGGGTGGGGATGGGTTCGCTCAAGCGGGGGATGGTGGGAGGTTTGTTGCGAGCCAGAGGCTGGCGTGGATTTTGAAGTCGACGAGTTTGCCGGCGGCCTCTTGGGCGGCGAGCCATTGGGGCAATTCGGCGCGCGGCACATGATGGACGATGATGTTTTCGCAGCCGACACCGCCGCCCTGATGTTCGCGCACGAGGTTGGTCGCCAAAAACAGGTGGGTGATTTCTGGCGTCATGCCGGCGGAAGTTGGGCTCGCGATCAGTTGCTGAATGTTTCCCGCGCGGTAGCCGGTTTCCTCGAGTAGTTCGCGCGCGGCCGTGTCGGCCAGCGATTCGCCGTGGTGTTCCTCCTCATCGCCGACGATGCCGGCCGGGATCTCGATCACTTGGCGCTGGGGAGGAATGCGAAATTGCTCAATTAGCACCACCTCGTCATTGGGTGTGATCGCAAGAATGCCGACGCAGGCATCGGAGTGCGGGCGGCGGACGAAATCCCAAGTGCCGATGCGTTCCAGGCGCAGCCAGCGGGTTTCATAAAGTTTCTCGGAGGTGGGCATGTTGTCGATTGATGGAAGAAACATTGGCGCAGGATGCCTAGGCAGTCTAGTGGTGGCGCACGCTGATGTCCCGGTACGATTTCCAAATTCCCCTGACCTTCAAGCACCGTATCGTGTTCACGCGCGATGTGTTTGGTGCCGGGCTCCAAGATTTAGCGGAGGTGTTTGCCGATGCCGCAGGCGAAAAGCGAGGGCTGATTTTGATTGAAGACGCGGTGGTGCAAGCTTGGCCCAGGCTTGAGTCGTGTGCGCGGGTGGGCATGAGCTCGATCGGATTTGAAATTGCCGGCCTTGCGGTGTTGCCTGGTGGCGAGCGGGTCAAGGCCGATGATGCCTTGGTGCGTGAAGTGTGGCGTCTCATCGATGCCGCGCATCTCGATCGCCATTCGTATGTCGTTGCAATCGGTGGTGGAGCATTTCTCGATGCGGCGGGATTTGCTGCGGCCACTGCGCATCGTGGCATGAGGTTGGTGCGGGTGCCCACCACCACCTTGGCGCAATGCGACAGCGGCGTGGGGGTGAAGTGCGCGATCAATGGCTTTGGTAAAAAAAATTGGATCGGAAGTTTTGCCGTGCCTTTCGCGGTGGTGAACGATTTTGCCTTTTTGCAAAGTCTTGATCCCATCACTCGCCGCGCCGGCCTGATCGAGGCGGTGAAGGTCGCCTTGGTGAAAGACCGTGAATTTTTCGAGTGGATCGAAGCGCGGATTGCGGGCCTTGCGGCATTGGAAGAGCCGCTGCTCGAGGCATGCGTCGAGCGCTCCGCCATGTTACACGCGCGGCATATTGCAGAGGGTGGCGATGCCTTCGAATCTGGTAGCAGCCGTCCGCTCGACTTTGGCCATTGGGCGGCGCACAAGCTTGAATCAATGACCGGTGGCGAGCTCTCTCACGCGCCCGCGGTGGCCATCGGCCTTGCACTTGATGTGCTGTACTCGGTCGAGGTCGGATTGGCATCGCCGGTGCTGGCCGAGAGGGTTTTGCAGTCGATCTCAGGATTGGGTTTGCAGACTTATCATCCAGCTCTGGATTGGCGCGATGAACACGGTTATAGGGTCGTGCTCGGTGGGCTTGAAGAATTTCGCGAACACCTTGGCGGACGGTTGACTGTTTTGATGCTGAAGGACATCGGGCGCGGCGAGGACATATACGAGCTCGATATCGAGACTCTGGACCGATGTATCGGCCGGCTTGGAGTAGGCGCGATGAAGGTATAAATTTGTATTTTGCTATTGATGAATCTTGGCAAACCCAAAGTTCTAAGGAATGACTTTATTGGGAAATGGCGAATTTACTCATGCTGCGAATTTGCTCGCGATCGATGGAGCATTTATCACCATGACCTGCGCGGCAGGCAAGAAGGCAACGCTACCTGAATGACCAGCGAAGGGGCCATCAATGCAGAAGTTCTTAGGGCTTGAATCCGCCCTTGCTTTTTTTAAGAGGGCTGGCCTATTAGTGCCATGTTTTTGCGATTTATAACCCATCTGTTATGCCTTTCGGCATCCCTGCCTATCGCTTGCGCCGCCGTTTCTCTGCAGGCTGAACAATCAATCGCCTCGCTGCCAACTGGAGCTGAAGGTCCCGCCAAAGCTGCCATGGAGGCCTTCCAAACCGGGCGTCATTTCAAGGCGGTTGAGCTCGCCAAGCCCCTTGCAGAAAAAGGCAACGCCGAGGCTCAGTACCTTTTGGGATTCGCTCATGAGACCGGTCAAGGTGCGGAGGCTTCCAAAGACAAGGCGCTCGAATTCTATCGCAAAGCGGCCGCTTCGAAGCATCGCGACGCGATCTTCCGCCTGTCCTTCATCCTGCTGGCCTCCGAAAAGCAGGTTGAGCGCGATCAAGCTCGCACCCAACTTGAAGAGGCCGCCAAAAGCGATCCCGCGGTAGCTGCCCGCATTTTGGGCGAGGCCTACTTGAGAGGTCGCCTGACTCCCACTTCGGATCCTGACAAGGCGATCTTCTGGTGGAAGCGTGCTGCGGATGCCGGCGATGTGCTTTCAATGTCATTG
>CAIVXP010000122.1 GCA_903909905.1 Akkermansiaceae bacterium | reverse complement strand
GCGCCTCATTTGCGGCTGGCGAATCACACCAGATTCAAAAACCCCAGCAAAAACAGTGCGTAACGCCTTCGCATGTGCCATCCGATCATTGCAACACTCGACCCCAATGCCACATGTGTCGTTTCTTTTGATAACCAACGGTGAAGAAATAATTCCCCATTCGCCTCCACGCGCGGCAAGCCTAAGCGCCAAATCATAATCTTCTAGCAACCTGAGACGCTTGTCATATCCGCCAAGCCTCACGAATGCGTCCCGACGGATCGCCGCAACCTGATTGAAAAGAATAAAACGGCTCGAAAGCACTTCCGCTGGATTCAGCCAAATACCTTCATCGAACGCCGGTCGAATCCCCGAAACTAGAAATGAATCTGTCTTTTGGGCATTCGGGCCATTATCAATCGAGGCGTTGCATATGCAGCAGGCCATTTCCTTATCGCAACCTTCCATCAAGGCCACTTGGCGCTCAATTTTCTCCGGCAACCATGTGTCGTCGGAATCTAGAAATGCAAGAATCTCACCTGTGGCAGCTTTCACCCCATGGTTTCGGGCGGCCGAAGGACCCTCATTCGCCTGTCGTAGCAGGGTGATGCGTGAGGAGAATTCTTTGAGTTTGGCCACGGTGTCGTCAGTCGATCCATCGTCAACCACAATGATCTCAATCGAGCCATGAGTCTGATCCATGACACTTTGTACAGCATCAACGATCGTGGCCGATCGATTGAAGGTGGGAATGATTACAGATACCTTGGTCACCGGTTTTATGTAAAATTTTCAGTGAGCCGGAGGCTAGCCGGCATAGGTTCATCAAACTCAATCCGGCGTATAATCCTTGCCGGAACTCCACCCACCACGCATCCATCGGGCACGCTTCGGGTAACCACCGCATTTGCGCCCACGACCGAACGCCGTCCGATACTCACACCCTTGAGCACAACACAACCTTCGCCCAGCCACACTCCATCACCGATATGCACAGGAGCGACCACTAGCTCCTTGCACCTGCGCGGAGGCAGTTCCCCATGATGAAACACATGGTCGTGATCGGAGATGTAGACCCTCCCGGCGATCAACACATCCCTGCCAATTCGGACGTGTTTCGCTGCGCCGCAATGGAATCCAAGCTGGATACTCGTGCCATCACCGATCTCGATTTTTCCGTCATCCGCGACCACTTCGATGCGCGCGCCCTGCCGGATGGACACACCCTTGCCAATCTCAATTCCGCGACATCCAGTCAGCATCGCAGGATCCACAAGTCTCGAGCGAAAACCAAATTTTCCAAAACGCCACGACCAACGCGCGTAGTGCGCGAGACATCCCATACCGCGAACAAATCTATAAACCTGCTGCTTCATGCCACAGCCTGCATTGCACTGAATCGGCGCCCGATCCGTCTTTCCGCAGGGACCACAAACCCACTCACTCCACCAATCAAAACCCAGAAGAAGACATGCATCTGGTCAAAGTAGGAAATCGAAAGGAATGTCACCGCATGCGCGGCCAACGCTGAAACAAGACACCAAAGATGAAAGTTTTCGCGTTCATCACGCATAGATCTGGACGACAAGCCGATGATTTCGTTGCCCAACATTCGAAATGAAAACCACTGGATCACCACCAACACAGCTGTCAGAGCCAGCCCACCCGTCACGCCGAGTTGGATGTAATAGTTTGTGATGTCACAATTGAACGGGTCACTGACCAAACCATATGGCATCCAGTGCCGGGTGAAATTCGTTCCAAATGCCCACCACTCGTCAATGTGCTTGATGGCCATATCAATCAGATAGGCACGATGCCATCCGGTGCTGCCACCTACAAAGTCCATCAATGCCATCAAGTACCATACCGGTCTTTCCTTGATGAAATTCAGCAAGACCAGTCCCACTACTGACCAAACGAGAATCATTCCCATTCGTTCACGCCACCTCCATGCATAAATCATTCCCGCGCCCACCATTGCTGTTGCGATAGGGCCGCTCGATGAACTCGAAAAAATCGCCAACGCGACCGCAACCATTGCGACGATGGCAAGCCCGCGCCGCTCACGCCACAACATTACCAAAAACGGCAATGATGCGGCCGCCACAGTTCCCGCAAGAATCGGTGTACCAAATGTACCCTGTGCCCTAATGCGCCCATCGCGCACGATCGTCACCAACGATTGCCCGCCTAACAGGCGGTACGGGTTAGTCGCCGTCAACCTCTCATACAACATCATTAGACCAAATGGAATAATCACTATCGCAAGCCCGATGGCAAAACGGCCGAGCGCATCCCTGTCGGCAAGGTACGCACGAGCAAAAAGATAAGCCCCCGCCACATCCATCGCAATCCGCAGCCTCGTGATGAACGCGGCACCACCATCCCACGGGTAGGCAAATCCGCTCAACAAGGCAACGCAGCCAAACAATGCGATCAGACGGTCCATCGGACTCGCCATATTGATTCGCAAGAAGCCACCTGCCCAAGCACGCAACAATCCCACGATGATCACTATCCTCACCGCTGTGAAGGATCCCAAAAACGGCTCATTCGGCGCATGACAGGCGGCAACCAACAATGGAACAAACGCCCAACGATACGGCAAGCCGCACTGGAAACCTGATAAAATCAGGCTTAAAACGAACAAATATCCGTTCAATCAGAATTCCTTTCCTGAAATGATTTGGCCGATAGTGAATGTCACTCGGTTTTGAGCCCCGTCGGCTTGCTGGGCTTCACGGGAGCGATCTTAACGAAATTGTCCTGGCCGCTCCACCCGTCGACACCGGTGTCGTAATCCATCTGCCACCATGTGATGTTGTTGGCATCCTTGCCTACCGGACCACCAATGATCGTACCTCTCGCAGGTGCCGATTGCACACCAAGAAGGGTCCCTGTTATGGCGCTTGTCGATCTGACATTGGTATTGGCTGAAACCTCAACACGATCACCGATGACAAAAGTCACAACCGGTGGTGGCGGCGTTGTGATTTTAACAAAGTTGTCCTGGCCACTCCAGCCATCCACACCGGTATCATAATCTATCTGCCACCATGTGATGTTGTTGGCATCTTTGCCGATTGGGCCGCCAACGATCTTACCTTTTGCAAGCGCAGGTTGCACTCCGAGCAAGGTGCCGCTCAATGAGCTCGTCAATCTAACATTAGTATTGGCTGAAACCTCGATCCTGTCGCCAATGGCATATGCAGGTGTCACCGTGCCTCCGCCACCGCCTGTGCTAGTGCCCGGCTTATATGTCTTGAAGATGTTGTAGAACTGCTTGTGAAAAGCGGTTGTCGGGTTGTAGTTGAACTCGCCCTGATATGTGGATCCTTGTTCGTAGTTGAGGTGCCTTTCCTGGTACAGGTACAGTTGTTCCCACTTTGACAGCGCGCGTATGCCCATGACTCTTGCGGCCATCGCGGGAGCGGTAAGCTGCCCACCGCAAATATCGCGGTAAAACGCATTCCAGTTGTTGCCGTCACGCGACGGGTTGCTGATGTGCTTTTCACCCCATTCGGCCATTCCGATATTGGCCGTCGTGTATGGCAATCTGGGCCTTCCATCAGCAGTGTAGCGCGCGCGGTCAACATCCTGTTGCGTCACAAAAAAGGTCTGACAGTACTCGGAAAATCCAAGCTGCGACCCATCGAGCTGCGCCTTGAGATTGGCATCATCCAACACTGTTGCGGCCACCATCAGTGGCGCAAGACGACCGATATTGTGGCCACCATCGTCAAACCACATCCCGCCCGCCGATCGGATGCCCGCAATATCGAGGCCATACTGCACATAGCTGATCAGCAGTGCACGCTTCACATCGTCGCTGAAGTCGAGATTGAGCATCAGCGCGACATCACCTGTCTTGATTGCCATGTCTTTGCCATAGCCGTTTAAAGCCTGATACGGTGCGTGCAGGTAGCGGCCAGTCCATGTCAGGTCTTTTTCAAACCACAGTTTGTCGAAATCCGCCGCATAGTTCGTCCAGTTCGGAATGGTGGTAAGCCCCGTTGTTGGGAGCCGCTGAAGTTTGCTGAAATTAAGACCTGAGATATTCCACGGGCTGGTCTTGATCGGGCTGCCAATGTATGCCGGGCGAAAACTTCCAGCCGCTGGGGCCTGTGAGACGCAAGTCAACACGGCGAACATCTGGGTCAAACCCCATTGCTGGTAATTCGCCGCTGATATGCTCGATACAAGCGAACTG
The DNA here is from genome assembly GCA_903909905.1 of Akkermansiaceae bacterium. Lineage (GTDB taxonomy): Bacteria > Verrucomicrobiota > Verrucomicrobiia > Verrucomicrobiales > Akkermansiaceae > Luteolibacter. Next base: position 3,398 of record CAIVXP010000122.1, on the reverse strand, counting down.
TTTGCTTGCACGGTAAGTGGCAGCTTGGTGCCGACATTCAGTGTATCGTCATATGGATTGTAGGTGGCGATGTAACGATCGTCGAATGCCTGGCGGTTGCCAATCGATGGGTTCAGCATCGAACCGTTGCGGCCAACGCTTGGCTTGGGGCTGATTCCCGTAATCACGACCGGCCCAACGACCCATGGGTCGCCATTGGCGTATTGACCTGTGACTCGGTCGCGGTCGAACGTCCATGTGATGCCATGACGGCTCACCGAAGTCGCCCCAAACGCGCCTGAGCCGTAAAACACAGCCATCGCTGTGACCAATAAATAAGTACCTGAATTTTTCATAATATGCCGCGTCAATTTTCACGCACCATTGCACGCATTGCAAATTACGCGTCTGGGGGTGGTCGCGAAGTGATGGCTTGCCCACTTTTCCCCACCGCAGCACCACCGCAACACCAACATCCACTTGGCAATCACGGCATCGAGCCGTGCACGATTGCCTCTAGCACAGAATAAACGCACCACGGACGCAGTCACCAAACGCAACAATGCCGATAGCGTCATCAATACCCTGCCGCATAACGCCGCAAATTCACCACGATGAATCCGCATGATAACATCGACAGCCTCACGGATCATGACCGATGAAAATCCACTGACCTGCTGCGCCGAGCTCACACCTCCGTGGTGCACGACCAGTGCCGACGGCACATGATATACCCCATGGCCCGAATCACGCACCCTCTGGCACAAGTCAACATCCTCACCGTACATGAAAAATCGCGGGTTGAAACCGCCAAGCTTTCGATACAACGACATGCGCACCAACATGCATGCGCCGGAAACCGCCTGCACCGGAAACGGTGAGCGCCTAGCCGATCTTCCGGACAATCGCCACACAGCTTTGCGAATCATCGCACAATCAAACAAAGTATTAAACGGTCCAGGCAATGGATGCGTGCTTGAGGTTTGAAAAGCGCCATCTGGGTCGATAAGCCGCGCGCCAACCAAACCTGCATTCGGCATTCCTGCCAGTGTCCCGATCATCGCGTAAATAGCCCCCGGTCTCAGTTCCGTGTCGGGATTGAGTATCATCAGATACTCGCCACGCGCTCCACACGCACCGAGATTGCAACACCGGCCGTAGCCTATGTTCTCGGGACTTTGGATGAACTGAACTTCTGGAAATCGTTCTCTCACCATCACATCCGATCCATCGAAGGAGCCTCCATCAACAACAATGGTTTCCAGCGCGCCCGCAAATTCCTGACCACGTATCGAATCAAGGCATTTCGCAAGCAAATCACGCGAATTCCAGTTGATGATGACAATCGATAGTTTCATGAAAATAATGGGTAATATCACGTCCTTGGATCATGGCATTTCCACGCGCGGAAGCGGTGACCTCGCCTCGCATTTCGATGCAAACACCGGCAGCGAAAAGGCCTGCCACATGCGCGCGAGTTGCTCACCTCGCAGGTGTTGCCGCACCGGCTCCGGCACGATTGACGCGCGACGCATGATCCAACTGCCAGCATAGCCACACCACCACGCGCAGGAACCTGCAAGCCATGGACGATTGCCAATCCGACTGAGGCATTTGACCGCCTCGAAACATGGATGATACCCAACCGCGTAATCGCGTTGACCCATTTGCCAGAGTCGCTTGAGTGGCCCTCCTTTGGAGATATTCCGCGGCTTTAGGTGATCAACCACCAACTCTTCAAGCAGCCGCGTTTTGTATCCCGACATCCGCGCCATCACACAAGCGATGCCGTCCCAACCTCCTTCAGGAATCGCTATCAAACCGCCGATTGCCTCAAAACACTCCCTTCGGAAAAATTGCACCGCGCCTGGGATATCACGCCGATTTCTTGGAATGCGGTCGCGCGGCTCCCCCGGATCAACCACGACACCACCCGCAAGACCGAGCGAAGCATCATGCTCAAAATGTCGCATGGTTTTTTCGTAATAATCCGCCTCAAAATCCACATCGCCGTCGAGCAAACCAAGGTAAGAGAAATCTCGCACCTCGAGATTCGCGATCGCCAACATCGTGTTGGCAACCACTGCCGAAAAACACCGCTCCTTGCGCGGCGGCAAATCGAACAGCCTTATCCACGGATGCTTCGCCACATACCCGCTGATGATGGAGTTGGTGCCATCCGTCGATCCATCACTTGCAATCAGCCACTCACGGGGCTTGATCGTCTGGCGCAGCACCGCCTCGATGGTCCTTCCGATCGTTTGCTCTTCGTTTTTGACGGGCGTCACCAACACATAATCGACTGCACCGCTCATGCGTTCTTTCCGTTGTGAATGAATTCGCGGATGCATGTGGTAAGCCGCTCCTCGGCATGATTCGAAATCGCGCAGGCTCCCGTTGCTTCATCAATTCCACAAAGCTTTTGAAACAGTGATTCTTCGTCGAGCGCTACATCGATGCCGTCAATTCCTGAAAGCTGTTTCGCGGTATCCAACTGATGGTCATTCCTTGTCTCACCCAGAATCCCCCGCCTCGGCATCACAAGCACGGGCCTGGTGAGCTGTAGCGCCGTGAGAATGGTACCCATGCCGGCATGACCGATCACCACTCGCGCGGCGATCACATGGCACTTGAACTCACATGGGGCAAGCATCTCGGAAAATGAGATGAATTGCGGCTTCCACGCGTGTCTTCCAATCTGCGCGAACACATCACGGCGCCCGTACTGGAATGCCCAACGATCGATCGTTTTGATCAAACGGTCAAAGGGCGTGTCGCTGCCAACCGTCACAAATATCATGAACTACAACTGCTGTTAAAAACCGCCCCTCGATAATCGGGACCGCCATCTCGCTCCAAATGCCTCCACTGCGTCAGGAACAAATCTGCAAACCCTCGCGCCTTGCGACCGGACATGGAAAGACCACCCGCGTTGGCCATGCTATCGAGCCACAAGGTACGCGCACCCATCAGCCTGCCAAACATGACCGCAAAGTAGCCAGGTGCCGCACCGGTCGTCACCACCACATCCGGCCGCAACCTCAACAGTAACCACGCCACTCCAAGAGCCGACCTCAACAAGCCCCACACACTCCAGATGTTGCCGTTAGGCACGATTTCGAAACGGCAACCATCCACATCGTCGGCATATGCTTCCGCCACGGTGGCGTACACAACATCACTTGTGGCAAACGCCGGCCGTATCCGCATCAATTGGATCCAGTGACCTCCACCCGAAGAAATCGCAAGCACCTTCGGCGATGAATTTTTTTTAGCATTATCCATATCAGCATGCCCCCCTGCTGCTCAATACCGCCGGTATCGTTTTCAATAGAATTCTTAAATCCAGCCACAGCGACCAGTTATCCACATAGTCTTGGTCCATTCGCATCCAATGAGCGAATGAAACATCGCTGCGC
>CAIVXP010000121.1 GCA_903909905.1 Akkermansiaceae bacterium | reverse complement strand
TCAAGGATGGCATTCCGATTCATGCCGATCAGTTCGGTTACCCTGAGGCCTATTACACGCCGCCGCTTGATACGGTCGACCGCATTGAGTTCATGCACGGTGGTGCGGCACTGCAGCATGGTCCGCAACCCGGAGGGGCCTTGAATTACATCACGCACCGTCCGCGCACGGACAAGGAGTTTTCATTGCGCACGCAGCATGTGGGCGGCAGTCATGATTTGTATTCCACCTTCAGCTCGGCCGACGGCACGGTTGGGAAACTCGGTTACTATCTTTATTACAATCATCGCGAGAGTGATGGATTTCGCTCGGCCAACAGCGACTACAGCCTGGACAATGGCGCGATCAAATTGCTGCACACGCTGGAGAATGGCGGTGTGATCATTTTCAATGCCGACAGGTATGAGGAAAAACATGGCGAGCCCGGTGGTTTGTCGGTGGCGGATTTCAATGCGGGAAGTCTTGAGGCGACGAGGTTGTATGATGAATTGGCCTTGGATCGGGACTCTGTCTCGCTGACTTACGAGATCGAGGTGACGCCGGATTCATTTTTCACCGCCACGGCATGGTGGACGGATTACACGCGCTACAGCGAGCGTCAGGATGGCGGGGGATTTGGCACGCTTGCCACGGGCAGCACCAACAAGATTGAGGATCAGAATTTCAAAACGCTGGGCTTGGATTCACGGTATCGCATCAATTGGGGTGGCGATGGGCGGCATGCCTTCAGTACTGGTGTGCAAGTTTATGATATGAATTCGCCGCGGGTGGATTTGAAGGGGGCGACGCCCACGGCTGCGACAGGAACTCTCTCGCGGGAATCCGAGCGGCAGGTTTTTTACATGCCGGTGTTTATGGAGAATCGTTTCAGTTTTGGGGATTTTTCGATCACGCCTGGATTGCGTTATGAAAATTTCCGTCAGGATGTTACGACGCGTTTCGTTGACCCGGCCGGTATCACGCGCGAGCGCAAGGTGCATGACACCGTGGCGCTCGGCGGGCTGGGAATGGAGTATGCAACTGATGATGCGTCGGCCATTTACAGCAATGTTTCGCAGTCGTATCGACCAGTGATTTTCACCGAGTCGGTACCAACGAGTGGCGGTCTGGTGGCGTCGGGGGATCTGGAAGAGGGAAAGGCTATCGAATACGAGCTGGGTTATCGAAGCCGTGCCGCCGAGTGGCTGACCTTTGATGCAAGTGCGTTTCTGCTTTCGTTCAGAAATCAAGTTGGGGTCAACGGCAGCACCGTTGAAAATGTCGGCGACGCCATCCACAAGGGACTTGATGCCGGCTTAAGCGCGGATCTCTTGCGTTTGGTCACCGGCAGCGAGCGCGAGGATGCGATCGAATGGTATCTCAATGCCACATTGCTAAACGCCGAGTTCGTCGATGGGCCGAATGACGGCAAAACACCGCAGTACGCGGCCGATCACATGGTGCGCACGGGTTTCAACTACCGCCGTGAAGACAAGTTAAAGTTGAGCTTTGGGGGGACATTCCTTTCCGATCACTATGCCAACGACAGCAATGATGATGAATATACTGTCCCAGCCTACATGGTGTGGGATCTGACCGCCGAGTGGAAGGTTCATGAAAACATTCGCCTGCTGGCAGGGATCAACAACCTCTTTGACGAAAGCTATTTTGCCCGAGTGCGGGCCGATGGGATTGATCCCGCCGATGGAAGAAACTTTTATGCAGGCGCATCCTTTGAGTTTTGAGAAATTGATCGTGAAACGACGGATGCGGGCTTTCCATGGCACGCAATCGGTGGTTTCTTTTGCGCCGGAAAAATTATCGATTCCGATGCATTCGCTGACCCACGCCCTCAACATCGGCACGCTCGCCACCTGGATGAGTGTGGCGGCGTTTGGTTCGGTCGGAGTGATGTTGGGTCGCGTGGTTCATCTGCCTCTGGTCGCGGAGGTTGCGGGAGTCGAGTTGATGGAGACTACGCTTGAGGTCGAATCGGTCGATGTTGCCGACAGCATGAACGAGGCATCTGATCAGTCGGCAGCGGTCGAGAGCATCGAGCTGCCCGCTCCTCCGGAGATGTTGCCGGCTATGCAGTCCGAGGCCTTGCCTGAAGTCCCCGACATGCCGATGGCTGAGGTGAAAAAAGTTTCCGAAATGATCAAGTCGTCAGCCAAGCCCACAAACAAACCAGCCGTGAAATCGCAGAAGTCTTCGGCCGTGGCAGGCAATTCATCAGCCGGCAACAACGCATCGGCAAGCGGTGCCGCGACGATGTCGAATGCCGCGCGGCTTGCGGCAGGTCGCATGCCAGCGCCGCGCTATCCTTCGGAAGCCCGCAGCAAAGGACAGGCCGGCACGGTGCTGATCGAGTTCACTGTCGATCCCAGCGGGCGCGTGAGCTCGGCGCACATTGCTTCGCCGTGCCCGTGGTCGGTGCTCAACGAAGAAGCTTTGCGCGCGGTGAGAAATTGGAAATTTCCACCGGGCAGCGTGATGACATTCAAGAAACCCATCGTATTCAAACTCCGGAATTCCTGATTCATGATCGCAAACATTGTCATAGAAACTTTCATCGAAGGCGGCTGGGTCATGTGGCCGATCCTTGCCACTTTCTTGCTCGCGCTCTGTGCGATTTTGGATCGCGTGTTTTGGTGGATGCAACTGCGTGCGAGTCTGCGTCCGGCCGAGCAGGAGGAAGCACGCGAAGCGGTCGGCACCGGTGATTTTGCCAAGGCGTGGAAACTTGCCGATGGCTCCGCGGATCCTTACCTGCGCAATCTGGCTGAGGGCATCAGTCATGCGCGCACCTCGATGCTCGCAGCGATGCAGCTCGATGCGATGCGCCTGATCGAAAAATCCGAGGCGCGCATGTGGGTGATCAGCACGCTCATCACGCTG
>CAIVXP010000120.1 GCA_903909905.1 Akkermansiaceae bacterium | reverse complement strand
TTGGGCTATTACGACGCCCTTTTTTTGCCTGATTTCCCGGCAAGCCGAACTCCAAGGTCATCTCCTCGCCGGAAGAAATCGGGAAGATCGGGTAGATGGTATTTTCTTCCGAAAAAAACCGGTCTTTGAGTTCTGGAATATCGAAATTACTGGTGCCCAATCCGTCGCCACCACCAAAGCCATTCCTGGTAGAAGCAAAGCCTAGATCTTTTTTCGAGGATGTCTTGGCTCCTACCGGCGCGAGAACGCCCCAGTCGATGCCCTTGCTTTCATCAGGCACCTTCACCGCCTCGGGGCTCTTGTCATCGCGCACGGGTTGGAGGTCAGCGAGCGTCTTTCCGACGGATTCCATGGCTTGCTTTTGGGGTTCGGTCGGAACCTGCACAAACGGCGGGTAGGCACGGGCGCGACTGCCGTTCTGAGATTCCAACCCAACTTCGTTAATGCTGTTGAAATAGGCCATCAGGCTGAAGAAATCATTCTGGCTGATCGGGTCGAATTTGTGGTCGTGGCAACGGGCGCAACCCACCGACATGCCCATCACAGCCGTGCCGTAGGTGCTCACGCGGTCCACCGCGTATTCGATGAGCCACTCCTCCGGGATGGCGCCGCCCTCGTTATTGATGCCGTGGTTGCGGTTAAAAGAGGTCGCGAGCTTTTGCTCGAGCGTGGCGTTCGGAATGAGGTCGCCCGCCAGTTGCTCGGTGAGGAACTGGTCGTAGGGCATGTTTTTGTTGAAGGCATTGATCACCCAATCGCGCCAAGGCCAACTCGTGCGGAGCATTTCGTGGTGGAGGGCGTTGCTATCGCCGTAGCGGGCGAGGTCGAGCCAATCGATCGCCATGCGTTCGCCGTAGTGGGGCGAGGCCAGCGCGCGGTCCACCATGTTTTCGTAGGCCTTATCCGATGTATCGGCCACGTAGGCGTCGATTTCCTCGGGAGTCGGAGGCAGGCCGAGGAGGTCCATGTGCACGCGGCGCACGAGCGTTTCCTTGTCTGCTTCGGGCGCGGGTTTGATGCCTTTGGATTCGAGCTTGGCGAGGACGAAATTGTCGATCGGCGTGCGCGGCCAGGTCTTGTCTTTCACTTCTGGCACAGCGGGCTTCACCGGCGCGACAAACGCCCAGTGAGGCTCGTATTCCGCGCCTTGGCGGATCCACTCGGTGACAATGGCGACCTGCTCCTCGTTGAGCGCGGGCTTTTTCGCGTATGGCGGGGGCATGGCCTCGTGCGGGTCTTTTGTGATGACGCGCTGAAGCAGCAGGCTCTCCTCGGGTTTGCCGGGAACGACGCCATAACGGGGAGTTTCGCCCGCTTTGGCAAGGTTGGAGCGGGAATGTTCCTCGGTATCAAGGCGGAAGGGGCTGGACTGGTTGTGGGAGTCGGGGCCGTGGCAGGCGAAGCAGTTGTTTGACAAAATCGGGCGCACCTGACTGCTGAAGGAGATTTTCTCGTCGCCAGCTTGCGGCGTGGCAGGGGCAGGTTTCGTTGCCTCAGGCGTGGTGGAATTAGCCGATTTTTTGGAATCCGGAGCCGCTGGAACGACCGCCGTGTCGGCAGCTTTTTTGCAAGATGCCAATGAAAGGGGCAAGGCACAGCATAGAATACAAAATATGGTTTTATTCATAGAGATGTTATCCATGTTGGTTCATTGGCGAAATGACGAAGTTAACGCCAGCGTCAATCTGATAAGGAATAAATCAAGAGTGCGGAGAGCGATGGGACGGTGGGTATCTTCAGAACTTGGGAGCTTGGCTTTTGCTAAGTTCACATCCAAACATAGGGTGTTATGAAGGTTTGGGTATCATGTGTTTAGATGATGCCCGCAGATTTTCTGAGCATCGGGCGCACTGGACACGATTCTCGTTAATCCACGTCCGTGCGGATGGGCGAGGATTGATCGACTGATGAGCGATTTGATGGTGGATGCTTTCAAGATTGCTGGATGAGGTAAGACTCCCCTGCGGTGGTCTCGAATTGGATCAGATCGTTTCCTTCGCCCGTGGCCTTAACGGGCTTGCCGCTGCCGTCCTTAACGGTCGCCGCTCCGATGCCGGGGCTGGCAAGGCGGCATGTTCCGCCGCTCTTGGCCTGGATGGATACCTTTGTGGATTTTCCTTCGCTCCAATCACAGGAGACAACAAAGTTCCCACGCGCCACGAGGCCTTGGAAGGAACCGGTGTTCCATTCCTTGGGCAGAGCGGGGAGGATTTTGATCGCTCCCTCATGGCTTTGCAGCAGCATCTCCGCGACGCCGGCCATCGTGCCGAGGTTGCCATCGATCTGGAACGGTGGGTGCAGAGTCCAGAGATTCGGCACGGTGCGTTCGCGGATGAATCGCTG
>CAIVXP010000119.1 GCA_903909905.1 Akkermansiaceae bacterium | reverse complement strand
TCCGGATTACGGAAGGCGAGTAGCGTGATGTAATTGGGGCTTGGCGCGCCTTGAGACTGCTCGAAAATTCGTTTTTCGAGGCCTGGAATCTTCAGGCGATTGATGGCGAGTGAAGCGGCAGGCAAGGTTTGAGGGGATTTTTTGGCCGCCTCGTCGACGAGAAAGCCCACACTTTTTTCGGTGCCGCAGAAGCCAAGAAGTTCGATGGCGATGGTTTTTTTGTTTGCATCCAGGGCTGCGGCAAGGGCCAGGAGATCATCTTCACGCGAGGTGTCCGATTTTTGTGCCAGCGCGGCATGCACGGCGAGGCGTGCATCCTCATGGAGAGTTGGCAGTGCGGCGAGGACGGGATCCTTCAGCTTGGCGTTGCCTGAAAGAACGGCGAGGTGGAGGATTTCGGTGGTGCCCGGAGTGTCTTGTTTGGCGATGACTTCGGTGACAAGGGGCGCGGCTTGGGAGCCATCACCGGCGGTAGCCAAGGCGTTGAAAATCTCGCAACGGATCGAGGCGTTGACGGCTTTTGGCCAAAGGGCGGAAATCGCTTTGTCGCCATCCGCTTCCTTGGATGCGCATCGGACGAGCGCGCCTTGAGCCACAGGCAGCACGGCGGGCGGGCAGTTTGGCAGGAATTTATTCAACGCCACGAGCGCCTCTTTGCCGCCGAGCGAGCCGAGGGATTGGGCGGCGAGTGAGGCGATGGCTTTGTCTGGCGAGGTCAACCTCGAGGCGAATGCGGGAATGGCGGAGGCATCGGCGCGCGTGGCGAGCGATTCCATGAGACCGAGCGTCCACGCCGGTTGCTCGGCTTTTTCAAGAGCCTGCAGGAGCGGTGCGGATGCGGCGGGAGCGGGATTGTTCTGCAGGGCGCAGCGGGCACCTTCCCGAATGAGGGGCGTGGGATCGGAGAGCAGGGCGCTGAGACCGGGAACCGAGGAGGCGGAGGCGAGGAAGGGCAGTTGCTCCAATGCGCTGAGGCGCGAAGGCTCCGGGGCCGCCGTGTCCGAGGCGAGTGCCAGAAGGTCTTTTTCCAAAGCGGCTGCGGTGGCCGGGTCAGCTCCGGGTTTTACGGCCGCGTAGGCGAGTTGACGGAGTTTTGTTTCCGCTTCGAAGCGCTTCGTCAAATCCGACGAGGCAAGGTTTTCGAGGACATCCGCCGGAATGGCTGCTTGTGCGGCCAAGGCGGTGGCGAGGAAGAGTGTGGTGAAAAGGTGTTTCATGAGTATGATGGATTGAAATTTCAAACGGGGAGCTGATATCCGGCGCGGCGGGTGTAGTCGGCGAAGCGGGCGGCTTCAGGGTCGTCTTTGATCTGGCGTTCGTCCGGGTTCCAGTGGATTGGGCGTTCCAGTCTTTCGGCGATTCCGGCAAGCGCGCATATATCAAAGGTGCTTGCGCCGACTGTGGCCGGACAAATCGGCGGGCGTCTCGAGATGATCGAATCGAGCCAGTTTTGGCGGTGGTCGCTCGAGCGGTAGGCGAGGAATTCACTGGACGAGGCAACGCGTGAAGCCAATGCAGAGGGGGTGGTTTCAATGCCTGAGCGCGAGACTTTGACCTCCCCGTCTTTTCCGACAAAGCGGATCATGGTGCCATTTGCTGGGCCGCCGCCTTTCGAGGCGGTGACTTTCAGGCCGTTGGCATACTGGTGGTATTGATAGGGAGAGCCTTCGAAGCCTTTGGGCACAAAGAGCACTGGGCCATTGCCATCCATGCCGAGTGCCCATTGCACGATGTCGAAGTGGTGCGCGCCCCAGTCGCCGTTTTTGCGACTACCATAGTCCCAGAAGATGCGCCACCCACCGCCGTATGTCCCGAGCACTCGCAGGTTGTTGTAGGGCCTCCACGGGGCGGGGCCGAGCCAGCGGTCGTAGTCGATATCGGCAGGGACGGGTTCCTCGGAAAGCAAACTGTCGGGCGGGAAATCGCTCTGAAAATCAATGTGAACCTCGGTGATCTCGCCGATCCAGCCGTTACGAACAATATCCACTGCCTGGCTGAATGCGGCGTCCGAGCGCTGTTGGCTGCCGACTTGGAGGATACGACCGTAGCGCTTTTCCGCCGCCACCATGGCCGCCGACTCGTCCAGTGTGAGGGCCATGGGTTTTTCGACATAGACATCCTTCCCGACGCGCATGGCATCGATCGAAATCGCCGCATGCCAGTGGTCGGGCGTGCCGATGATGACGGCGTCGATATCGCTGCGGGCCATGATGTCGCCATAATCGACATAGCCGACGGCTTCAGAATTCTTTTGTTTGAGCTTGGCCAGAGCGGCTTCGCGCTTGGATGTTTTCACATCGCAGACAGCGACAAGGTCGATCATCGGGTGGGACTGAGCCCAACTGTGATGGCCGCCCATAATGCCCCCACAACCGATCAAGGCCATTCGGACGCGGTTGTTCGCGCCGATCGGGTTGGATCTGGCAATGTAAGGGAAGAAAATGGTGCCCGAAACAGCGGCAAGGCTGGCTTTGGTGAATGATCGACGGGATAGTGTCGCGGTGGGGTTGGATGGGATGATTGTCACCGGGCTTGGGAATTTTAGGGTTTTTTGGCGACTGCGGATTCAAGGGCGGCAATGATGGCGGAATCCCCTCGTTGGCCGGCGATGGCGATGGCTGTGTCGCCTGTTAGCGAAACAGTGGTCGGATCGACGCCGTGATTGAGGAGCAGGGCAATGATTTCGACACCCCCACTGGCGGCGGCCTCGTGGAGCGGGGTGCCGCCGCAGGCACTGAGGACCTTGGTGTCCGATCCGCCTTCGAGCAGGGCACGCACAACGGAAGTGTCGTTTTTTGCGGCGGCGTGGTGGAGTGGGGTCCAGCCGATGCTGTCGCGGCGGGAAGAATCGGCTTTGCGGGCTAGGAGAAGACTGACAATCTCCGGATTGCGGCGTTCCACGGCGCAATGAAGCGGGGTTCTTCCCGAGGAATCGGGAGTGCTCACATCCGCCCCCGCCTCGATGAGGACGGCCACGATTTCCGCACGGTTGCGGAGGATGGCTTGTTGAAGTGGGGACATGCGCGGATTGGCTCCAGCCTTGGCGAGAGCGGGGTCGGTGGCTAGAAAGCTTTGGACAACCTCAAGGTTTCCTCGCGCGATCGCCTCGTCGATGGATTTGCAAACGAAGGGTTCCGCAGCGGACAGATGGATCGAGGCCGACAGAACGGCGAGCACCAAGCGTGTTTTCATTTGTTGATGCCGACCGAACCTGCGGGCGAGAGGACCGCGTCATCAGGCAGCGGCTGAATCCAGATATTGCGAAATTCCACGACTTCGTTATGGTTTTGGAGCATGAGCGGTCGTGCATCCGCGTGTTTTTGGTAGGGGGGGCGTTTTTTGTGCGACGAGGGGCCTGGGAAAGGAGCATTCTTCTGAACGATGACCCCGTTGACCATGACGGTCACGCAGGCGGGCGATTTCATTTTTCCCGAATCATCGAAGATGGGGCGCTTGAACCAGATGTCGTAGCACTGCCACTCCCCTGTTGGGCGGAGCGCGCTGACATCAGGAGGTTTCTCGCCGTAGAGGGCGGCCGCCATGCCATCGGGGTAGGTTTTGTTCTCGTAGCTGTCCAGGACTTGGATTTCGTAGGTCGACATCAGAAACACGCCGCTATTGCCTTTGTCCTGGCCCGATTTTTTGGAGTTTTCCGGCGGGGTTCTCCACTCCAAGTGGAGGTGGCACGAGCCGAATGGCTCCTTGGAGCTCAACGAGGTCTCGACCGGGCGCACTTGCAGGGCGCCTTGGTGGATTGACCATGGTCGCGGAACATCCCATGCGTCGATGGTCGAGCCGTCGAAGAGGATTCGTGCGCCGGAGGGAGGCTTCGTTCCCTGCTCGAGTTCCGCCCATGGCTTTGGCGTCGCGGAGGGCGGCGAAGGGCGGGACATGTCATGCACTTTCCAGGCGCCATCCGCTGTGCGTGTAGCATCAGGGTGCTGGTTGAACACCGAGTAATCCGAGGCGAGAGCGCTTCCGACGGCCGCAAGAACGATTATGGCTGTCCACGCGGTGGGGCGTATGGAAGGGAGCTGCATACAAAGGAGTTTACTTCGCCGACGCTCCGAAGACCTCGACCTCGATGTAGTGATTCATGTCATTCGAGGTATTGCCTTGGCTGAAGAGGCGGACATAGCGGCCCTTCACGCCTTTGGTCGGGACGAGGAGTCCATATTGTGACTCGATGTAGGGTGCGTCGGAGCCTGTGCCGAGATTCGCGGAGTCATCAAAATCGTTGTTGAAAACGGTTGTGACGCCGGAGGCAAATTCCGGATCGTTCGAGATTTGGATGACGACATCGTGGTAGGCGCGGCGTTGGGAGTGGAAGTGCCAGACCCAAACCGCTTGGATGGCGGCCTCTTTTTCGAGGTCGATCTGCACCCACTGGAGGCCGTTGGCGAGTTCCAGAAAATAGCCCTCGCCGGCGTCTTTCTCGCCATCGGTGATGTAGGAAAGCTCGCCAATGATGGGGAAGTCGTCACTGGCGGTGACCGGCTTGCCTTTCGAGAGAAGGGAGGTTCCTGCGGGGACTTGGATTTCCGGGGCCTTTGAGGCGGCGGGTTTCAGGTTCGGAACTTTGACCTCGATCGGAGTGCCTTCAATTTTCTCGGGCGGGATCGTGGTGGTGAGAGGAATCGTATCGGCATGCGAAAGCGAAACGATGCTCGTAGCGGTGAGGAACAGGAGTGTTGGTATTTTCATGTGTGGAGGTGTTCTTCGGTGAAGATGATGGTTTGGTTGCGCTCGGCGGCGGGATTGACCCAGTAAATTGGAGCCTCGGATTCGAGGGCCTCGCGGGCATCGCAGTTGAGTTTGGCGTCGCCACGGATGGCGGCGAAAAAATTTTCCAAGTGGGGTTGGTGGGGCGGCAGGTTCAAATCGCCTGGAAGCTCGAAACCCTCCGGAGCCGCCGAGGCGTAGGAGGCGATGGCATCGGAGGAGTCGGCCGGAGCGGCAGGGGCCGATGCTTTTTTGAGCCAACCTTGCTGGACCAACGGCTCCCAGCTAGGGGCCGAACCGGATTCCCGGTAGATTTTCGTGTAGGCCGAGCGCTCGGAGATGTCGATCGTGCCATCGGTGCCCATGAACGATTCGGCATAGCCACCGCCCGCGCTGGTGGTCGTGAGAACCTGATAGAAGGCCCGCGCCCCGCCTTCCGGCGTGTCGTAGTCGAAAATGCACATGACATTGTCGAAATGCTCGCGGTCTTTGAAGTAGTCGCATCCGCCCGAGGCGATCACAGACTTTGGCGGACCGCCGAAGAACCAGTTGAAGATGTCGATCTGGTGGGCGCCGAGGTCGGAAATGGGACCGCCGGAGAGGTCTTTGTAGAGGCGCCAGTTTAGGAATCGGCGCTGGAGTTCTTCGATCGCCAAATCTTCGCCCGAACGGCCGAAGCCGTATTTGAGAAGGGCATCCTTGCTGGGCAGGATGCGGGCGGGGGCCGTGATATCGCGCGAGGAGCTGACGGCGCGGTTCCAGTGGGCATTGGCGTTGATGATGCGCCCGCAGATCTTGTGGCGGTGGATGAGTTCCTTAAGCGTGTAGATGTAGCGGGGATTGCTGCGGCGTTGGTGGCCAATCTGGCAGAGTTTGCCAGTATCATCCATCGCCTTCACCATCGAACGCGCGCCCTCGAGGCTGTTGGACATCATTTTCTCGCAATAGACATTCTTGCCGGCTTGCAAGGACATGACCGTATGCGGGGCGTGCCAGAAATCCGGCGTGGTTATGATCACTGCGTCGAGGTCTTTTTCCTTCTCGAGCATTTCTTCTGCGTCGATGTAGCGCTTCGGGTCATATCCAAAGCGTGAACGAATGCGGCCGTATGCGGCACCCACTCGATCTTTCATGATGTCGCAGGCCGCAGTGTAGCGAAGGCCAGGAATGTTGACCATCGCATTGAAAAGCACCTCGTGCTGTTTGCCGCAGCCGATGAAGCCGACATTGATCATGTTCGACGGGGCCTCGGCGCCGCCGACCGCTTTGAGGATCGAGGGCGCACCAAGCACGAGTCCCGCTCCAGCGAGGGCGCTTTTTTGCAAGAAGCTTCGCCGGGGCATACCGACGGTGTTCGGGGAGGTCAGATTTTCCATCGTCCGGTGATTTCGAATTTATTGTATCTCGAGTAAACAAGCATGAGGGCAACAATCATGATGTGAATGCCTAGCCATGCGACTCCAGAGTTCTCGTTAATCAAGATGAGGCCAAAGGTCAGGCTGGCATAGAGCAGGCCCATGGCAAAAAGCGTAAAGCGAGTGGCAAAACCAACAAGGAGGGCCACCCCTAGAAGGATCAGCGACGGCCCGAGGATGACATCGTAAAGTTTCAACGCCGGCCCCATCAGGAGCGGTTCCGCCGCAAATTTTTCCATCAAGGCGGCTGGCACCCCATGGTAGTGGGCGAGACCATAAACCTTCGTCGTGCTCGCTCCAGTGAGCCCGTAGGAGTTCACTGCCCCATCGATCACGACCGCCTTGTCGGAAACAATCGTGCCCGCATATTTTTCAATACCGGCGACAATCGCACGCATGGCGAGCCAGATTCGAAGAAGAAGAACGCCGAGAGTTGCGCCGAGGTCCGGCGTATTTGTGGGGTTGTGGTTTTGTTCTGTATTCATGGAGCAGATGTACGCTTGCCATTTGTATTTTAAAGTTTAGGTGGTGTCTTGTATTTTACCACTCGAATTTGGTATTTTATCGACACATGAAATCGAAGAAAAAAAACTGTACTCTGGAATGGGATTCCATGCTCGCAGCCGCCAGCACGGCGTTTGCCTATCTCCCCGATGTGTCATTTTTTGCAAAGGACAGGAGTGGGAAATTCGTCGCGGGCAACCCCGCTTTTCTCAAACTCTGTGGCTTGACAAAGCTGTCTGACCTCTTGGGAAAAACCGACCTTGATTTTTTTCAAAAAAAGCGCGCGCAATTGTATATGCACGACGATCGAAAAGTCGTGGAAACCGGCGTAAAATTGGAAAATCAAATCGAGCCCATGCCTCACGGCAAATCAAATGCCGCCTTGATCATGACAACGAAATTTCCGCTGCTTTCGGCCGATGGCCGCATTCTGGGGCTGGCCGGTATCGCGAGAAATCTCTTGGAGACCTCGGTGCGATCCAGCGAGATGAATGAATTCGCCAAAACGATCGATCACATCGAACGCTTCAGCCGCGAACACTTCGACCTTCCCGCCCTGGCCGCCAGACAGGGAATGTCTCCCAGCAAATTCGAGCGAAGGTTCAAAAAAATCTTCCACATGACCCCTTCCGCCTTCCATCTACAGGTGAGGCTTAGGCAGGCCCGGAAAGACCTGCTCGCCACCATGAAATCGATTGGCGAGATCGCCCTCGAGTATGGTTTTTACGACCAGAGCCACTTTACGAAGAGATTTGCAGCGGTTTACGGCATCCCGCCACTGCGCTTCCGCAAAATGGCGGACGATTCGCCGGCAAATGAAAGCGCGTCCTGAAAACCTGCCCAGCCGCGCTGGCCGCGCCGCTCTTCTGAACGCCTCTCGCCTCTTCGGGGCTAAGGTCCGATCTCCGTGGCAGCAAGTCTGAGGAACCCCGGCAGGCACCCGCACCAGTTCGGAACGGGGAATCCCATTACGGTGCCAGCAGCGAATCGATCGACTTGGCTGTTTCGGTGGATTGGGCTTCAGCAGCCGCAGGGAAAGGGCCTGCGGGAGAGTCGGGGCCGCCGGGGATTTTGGGCCGGGAGTGGCCGATTTGAGTCATCAGCGAATCGTAGCGGATTTTCATTCGGCGTTTGACGAGGTCGCGGATTTGCTCCCCGTTTTTTTCAAAGAATTGCGGGGAGGAGAAAACGCCCTGCATGTCGGCAGCGAAAAATTGGGAGAGGATTTCGCGGGCCATGACCCAGTGCCCCACGCGGTTGGGGTGCACTCCGTCGGGTTGGTAGCGGAAGGCGGGATCCAGTTTTTTGGCGTCATCCAAATCCCGACGCATCGGCCCATGGATATCAACCACATCCCACCCGACCGAGCGCTTGGAGAGAAGCCACTCGCGATAGGCCTCGAGATTCGCGCCATGGCGTCGCTTGGGGGGAGAAATGGGCTTTTGGGGATCGTAAACCGGCGGGGTGCAGAGCACGACGCGTTTGGCTCGAGCTCGCAATGCGGCGTCACGGAGACAGGTAAGGCCCTCGATGTAGCGATTCAATCCCTCGGGCCCCTCTGGTAGGGCCGAGGCATCATTCATTCCGTAGCAGACAAAAAGCAGATCGGGCCTTACCAGAGCCAGCGAGCGGTCGAGGCGGTCCCCGATGAACGGCCTTGGAAATCCTGCGCTCTTGAGATGCTCAGCATTTTCCGCAGCGGTAAGTTCGGTGGCAGTTTCGCTCGGCAAACCGATATTGAAAACCTCGAGCCTGTGACCACGGGAAAGCAGCCAGCATTCGACATCGGCGACATAGTCGCCTGCTTGGGTTATACTGTCTCCGAGGAAGACAACCCTGCGGATTCCTTCAAGCGGTGCGGTGGCGGCCATGGCGGGAAAAAGGGTTGCGGTCCATAGAACGGAAAAAATTAAAAACTCCCGCAATAAAAGCGGTAGCAGGCCCGTCTTGGCAGGCAGCATGGAGGTGCTTTGGTTCACAAGAAAAGAAGATTCTGGGAGTTGGCTTACTGGGCACCAAAGGAAATCACAGCCTCGCCCAAGCGATCGGCGAGAGTCTTCCAAAGCGCCTCGAGATTTGATCTGTGCCGGTTTGAAGAGGGTGCGTGATCAGGAAAAAGGCGGACTGCAGAGCAATGAGGGTGATGATTTTCATTTTTTGCTGGTTGCGTGGAATGTGCTGGAAAAAGACGTTTTTCAGGAATTGGTGTGTGCAGGCTTTGAAGGAGCAAGCGTCTTGTCGATCTCCCTGGGAGCGCGACCGAATGTGGATCGATAGACTTTTGAGAATTGCGCGTAGCTGCCAAACCCAGACTCATAGACCGCCTCAGAGAGTGTCATATGACGGGTGGCCTTGTTCCTGATTTCCAAAAAGCGCTCGAGGCGAATAGTGTTCCGATAGCGATTGATCGGCACTCCGACCTGTTGCTTGAACGTGCGGCTCAGATAGGCGGCGCTGACGCCGCACTTACGGGCCAACTTGTCGAGACAATCGGATTCGAATTCCTTTTTCAAAATATCAAGGGCCTTCAAGACGGCCGGATGCAATAGGGTGGCGCGCCGCTCGGTCGAAGAAGTCAATTGACAGTCCCAAGCCAACTGCAAGATGTACGCGAGGCCTGCATTGAGTAAATCGGGTTTGGAGTGCTCATAGCGAAACCCAGATGAGAGCCCGTAACCGACCTCGCGATTCAAGGTGTCGGAATCAAGCCCGTCATCCAGAAGCGAATCCATCATACCCCGAATCAGCCCAAATTTGGCTGGGGGCAGCATCGTATGTAGGACGGTGTTTTTTGAAGGGCAGTTTTTTTTCAAAAAAGCGTTTCCCTCTAAGTGGCAACTGCGGGCGATCAAGGAGGGCTTAAATGAGACAACATAGTAAAGCGCATCAGAGGAGCGGTCGATGCAACTATGGGGCTGCCCGGGGAAAAGCCACAGGCATTCTCCTTGGTAGAATGTGTAACTGCTCTTGCCAATGACATAGGTCACGGAGCCCCGGGCGACCAGATTCATCTCCAGCTCCGCATGTTGGTGTGTCTTTAGCCAAGGAATTCCACGTGCGGCATCTGCCAGAAATAGAAAACCGCCGTATTTTCCACGAAGCTTTAGGTCTTCGATTATTGGCATTTCAAAAATGGGTTTGAAGTGGGCATCAATCGAGCGGGAGGCCCTGTCATCTCATCCGATGCGAAAATTGATCATGGTTTGTCATTACGTCTAGCGGCCACAGTGTTGTCTCTTGTGATGTGGATTGCCACCGATACTTGATTCACCCCTTTGAGAGTTGGATTTGGTTCAGCATGTTTGTTTGAAGTAGCAATCAGTATGCATTCTAACATGAAGAATCTCTTGGCGCTTTGCAAGGCGAAGATACCTAGGGTTGCTCTCAGACTCCGACTGCCGAGAGTCATTCTCCGAGGTGACCAAATGCGACTTCTTGCTGGCTCTTGGCAGCACCCGAAGCACTTCCTTTTTCCAGATGCGGTGAGCCCGCTTCAGATTCACATTACAGACTTCTCGAACCAGGTGACGCCGCACTCCGCGATATCCCGCGCGGGTCTCACGAGCCGGAACTCTCATAACTCATGGACCAGTTTTGGGGGAACATTCCAATTTCCCAATCGCGCCAGCAGCGATCCACCCTAATGTCCATCACGGTCCTGCGTGTGGATTGGGCATTGAAAACGAATTCGAAAGCTGATACCCATGGCGCTCGACGCATCTTGCCCATCATGGAAGCGGAAACCCTCATCGACCACGGCGCACCCGTCCAACAGTTCTCGGTCATGCTGCCGAACCGTGCCGGCGCGCTCGCGGCCTTGGTGAAATTGCTCCGCGCCTCGGCCATCGAAGTGGTCGGCCTCAGCGTTCAGGACTCACGCGATGCCACGGTCGCCCGCCTTGTGGTTTCGGATCCTGAAACGACCGAGCAGTTGTTCATGGAAAAGGGCATCCCGCACACCAGCTGCGAACTGGTCGTGATCGCCATGCGCGAGTCCGGCCCCGGCCTACTGCAATGCCTCGACACGCTGATGATCGCCGAAACGAACATCGACTTCGCCTACGCACTCATGCCCGGACCCAAAGGCCACTCAATGCTCGCGATGCATGTCGAAGACTACGAGTTCGCCATCGCCATCCTCCACCAAAGCGGCTTCAAGCTGCTCTATCAGGAAGACCTCAGCCGTTGATTTCACTGATGGACTGACTGAAGAGAGAAGATCCCTTCAGCTCCATTTAGCACCCCTCAAAAATCAGTAAATCAGTGACATCAGTGGTCGCCTCCAAACATCACCGATAGACTCACCCACCGTTTCGTGCCCTTCGTGAGTTTCGTGGTTACCAGTCTTCAAGGACTGGGTCAAAGCACGCCAAAGCGCTTCTCCAGCATGCCGCGCCTGAATGAGAAAATCCTCTTCAGCTTCGGCTTCACGAAAAGCACATGGCCGATCGCCCCGAATGGCCCGAACGGCAAGCCGTAGTGGACCTTGTCACGCATCAGCACGCCACCGGGAATCGCCTCAAACTCATGCCGATGATGCCAAAACTTATAGGGCCCGAAGCGCTGCTCATCGATGAACACACGCCCCTGCTCAACACACTTGATCTCAGTGACCCAATTGAGCTTCACCCCCGGCGCGACACCGATGCGGTAGGTGATGA
Source organism: Akkermansiaceae bacterium (assembly GCA_903909905.1). GTDB lineage: Bacteria > Verrucomicrobiota > Verrucomicrobiia > Verrucomicrobiales > Akkermansiaceae > Luteolibacter. The sequence continues at coordinate 4,397 of CAIVXP010000119.1, read as the reverse complement.
TCTGACCCTCATACATCCGCTGTTCCGGTTCGCTGGTGATTTCAAATCCGAGCTCCGGCGGCGTGATGGCATTGAGGTTTGCGGGCGATGAGAAAAAATCCCATGCGACTTCGAGGCTAATCGGTAGGCGTTGCTCTTGCTGCAGGGTGTGGATTTTCATGAGGGAAAATTTTACCGAGCACCGTTCACTTGCGCCCGAAATGTTTCAGGATCGATTTCACCAAGCCGGGAATATCATGCGGATTGGCTTCGAATGCAGGTGGCATGCCGTGTTTGCGCAAGGTCGAGCTGGTCACAGGACCGATGCTACCCGCGACACAACCCTCGGGCCAATCAAGACCGAGCGCGAAGAAATGATCCACGGTCGAGCCGGAGGTGAAAGTGATCAGATCTGCCCCCTCTTCCGCGAGCTTGGCCTTGGCTCCGCTCGGGTCCTCGGTCTCGGGCACCGTGCGATAGGCTATGCACTCATCGACAATCGCGCCCAAGGCGGCCAAGCCCTCGCCCACGACTTCGCGCGACTCCTCAGCCTTGACCCAAAGCATGGTGAGGTTCTCGACGGACTCTTTTTTGAAGGCATCGATCAAACCCTCTGCGACAAAGCGCTCGGGAATGAGATCCACCGCAAAGCGATACTCGCGGATCTTGGCCGCCGTGCCGGCACCAATCGCCGCAATCCGCGGATTGCCCAAACTACGAGCATCATCGTAGGTCGCAAAAAACGCATCGAAGAATTTTTCCACGCCATTCGGGCTGGTGAAAACCAACCAGTCGTACTCATGCGCATGAGTCACCATCTCGGCAAATCCCTGGCGGTCTTCGGGCAACTCGATGCGGATCGTCGGCAGCTCGATGACATCAGCCCCAAGGTCACGCAAGGCCTTGCTCAGCTCGCCCGCCTGCTCGCGGGTGCGCGTCACGACGATGCGCTTGCCAAACAAAGGACGCTTTTCAAACCAGTTGATTTTCTCACGCTCCTTGACGACATCGCCAATTACCGCCACCGCGGGTGATGAGAAATTTTCCGCCTCGGCAATGTCGGCGATGGTCGCAAGCGTGCCAACGATTGTCTTCTGCGAGCCGGTCGTCGCCCAACGGGTCAACGCGATCGGCGTTTGGGCCTCCGCACCGTGCTCGATGAAGGCTCCGGTGATTTCACGCAGCCTCGCCACGCCCATCAGAAACACCTTCGTTCCCGGCGCCTTGGCCAACTGCGCGTAATCGATCGAACTGTAGCCTTTCGTCGGATCTTCATGACCCGTGAAAATCGTCAGCTGCGTGTTGTGATCGCGATGCGTCACCGGAATGCCCGCATAAGCAGGACCGGCAATCGACGAGCTGATGCCCGGCACGATTTCAAACGGCACACCCGCCGCGGCAAGCTCGGCCGCCTCTTCGCCACCGCGGGCAAAAATCATCGGATCCCCACCCTTGAGCCGCACCACCGATTTTCCGGCCTTGGTCTGCTCGACGATGAGCGCGTTGATCTGATCCTGCGGCATCGTGTGATCCTTCGCGCGCTTGCCGACATGGATCTTCACGCAGCCGGGTTTGGTCCAGTTGATGAGCTCGGGATTACTAAGAGCATCGTAGACCAACACATCGGCATTTTCGATGCACTCCTTGGCACGAAGCGTCACCAAGCCGAGGTCACCCGGACCCCCGCCCACCAGATAACATATTCCGGAATTTTTCATTTCAATGATTGGAACAAGGCCTCTGCGACTTTGAGAGGATCGCTGCCGCTGGCTTCACCCGACATCGGCTCGCCGCCTGTTTCAGGAAACACCAAGGCCTTGAGTTGAAGGACATCGCCCACCAATGAGGAATACACACCCACCGGCGTGTGGCAACCCGCATCGAGCAAACGCAGGAATTCGCGCTCGGCGCAGATGCGTTGCCAAGTGGCCTCATGGTTGAGCGCGCGGGCAAATTCATTGGTTCGCGCATCACCTGCACGAATCTCGAGCGCGATCGCCCCCTGCCCGGCGGCGGGGAAAAATTCGGATTCAGGCAAACGCCGCACGCGCAAGCCGGGCATGCCATTCACCGGCTCGGATTCATCACCGCTCGAAGTTTCAGCTGCAAGATAACCCAGCCTCTGCATGCCTGCCTCGGCGAGCAACATCGCATCGTACACATCGCCCTCCGCCAACTTGCGAAGCCGCGTCGGCACATTGCCACGCAGATCGAGAATCTCCAAATCAGGACGCAAAAAAGCCACCTGTTTCGCCCGCCGCACGCTGCTAGTGCCCACCCGCGCCCCCTGCGGCAGCGATGCAATGTCGGATCCATCCTTGCTCACCAACACATCGCGCACCGCCGCTCGCTCAAGCACCGCCCCCAACTGAAATTTTTCATCCAATGTCGTTGGCAAGTCCTTGAGACTGTGCACCGCGATGTCGATCCCGCCACTTTCCAGCTCAAGCTCAAGCTCCTTGATGAACACGCCCTTGTCAAAAACACCCTCGACCTTCGCCACCTCGGCCAAAGCGACATCCGTGCGCCGGTCGCCGGTCGTGCGGATGATCCGACGCTCGATATCGAGATCCGAGAATGCCGCCCGCAACAAAGCTTCAGTCGCAGCCGCCTGCACCAATGCCAACTCACTGCCACGCGTTCCAAGGACGATGGGCGGTGATGGATCTTCGGGCATCTTGGTGTTCTTCGTCATGAAAGACATTCGCCGACCTCACGCCGTCACCGCTCCACGATCATCGCTGAGGCCGGATTTCTCGAGGAAATAATCATAACCGCCCGTGTACTTGGTCACGACGCCATTGTTGATGTGCAAGGTGGTCTCTGCCAGCGTGCGAATGAAATGCACATCGTGCGAAATGAAGACCAGCGTGCCCTCATAACCTTTCAAGGCATTGACCAATGAATCGATCGAAAGAATGTCCAAGTGAGTCGTCGGCTCGTCCATCAGCAGAAGGTTGGGCGGATCGACGAGGAACTTGACGAGATTGAGTCGAGATTTCTCACCTCCGGAAAGCACGCCGCAGCGTTTCTCGACATCGGCGCGGCGGAACAGGAAGGTTCCAAGGATCGAACGCGCGTCTTCTTCGCGAAGCGTCGTGCAGGCACCCAACACTTCCTCGAGCACGGTGTTGTTTTCATTCAGTGACTCGATGCGGTGCTGCGAATAATAGCCGAGCTTGGTCGCGTATCCCGGCTCACGCTTGCCCGCATCGATCGGCAAAATGCCGGCGAGGATCTTGAGCAAGGTCGACTTACCCGCACCGTTCGGGCCGACGAGCACAATGCGATCGCCACGCTCGATGGTAAGATCGAGGTCCTTGTAAATCCGCTTTTCGCCGTAGGCCTGACCCACTTTGCTCAGCTCGATGACCTTCTGGTTCGAACGCGGCGGCTGCGGGAAAGTGAACTTGAACGGCTTGCGCGGCGCACGCGGTTTCTCGATGCGCTCGAGCTTTTCCAAAAACTTGATGCGCGACTGCACCTGTGCCGCCTTCGATCCGACCTGACGGAAACGATCAATGAATTCCTGGTGCTGCTCGATCTCCTTCTGCTGATTCCGATACGCCTGCACCTGTTGATCGTAGCGCTTCTCGCGCTGATCGAGATAGGACGAGTAATTTCCTGTGTAGGAAATGAGCTTAGCTGCATCGGGATCGATTTCGACCACCGACTCAATGATCGCATCCATGAAATCACGGTCGTGCGAAATCATCAGAATAGCTCCGGAATAATTCAGCAAATACCGCTGCAGCCACAACAGCGACAAAAGGTCGAGGTGGTTGGTCGGCTCGTCGAGCATCAGCAAGTCCGGCTCCATCACCAGCAAGCGCGCAAGATGCGCACGCATCACCCAGCCACCTGAATACTCGCGCGCGGGTTTGTTGAAATCATCCTGTTTGAAACCCAGACCATTGAGGATCTTCTTCGCCTTCGGCTCGAGCTGGTAGCCATTGAGGTGGTTGAACTGATCCTGCGCCTTGGCGAAGTCGGGATGCGAAAGATCACCCTTCGCCTCATGCTCGCGGATCGTGCGCAAGATCCCGATCATTTCCGGCGTGATGCCCATGGCGATTTCGATGATCGTTTCATCGGTCGGTTCGCCCGCCTCTTGCGGCAGGTACCCGGTGATGGCGTACTCGTCACGCTCGATCGTGCCCTCATCCGGCGAGTCCTCATCAAGGATCATACGGAAAAGCGTCGACTTGCCAGCCCCGTTGGGACCCACGAGGGCGACGCGTTCGCCCCAGTTGATGGACATCTCGGCCTCGCGCAGGAGCGTACGCCCGCCGAGGGTTTTGGTGAGCTTTTTGATCGTCAGCACGCGAGGGGTGTAGTCCAGCCCCGCCCCGCGGGCAAGCAATTCAATGGACGGGTGATTGGCTTTTAAACCTCCGCCCGAGCCAGCGAACAAAGCG
>CAIVXP010000118.1 GCA_903909905.1 Akkermansiaceae bacterium | reverse complement strand
GACCGATGCCATGGATGCGCTTGGCATAGTATCCATGATCCGGGTCGTGGAGGGCCCGGTGCATGAATTCCTCGAAGCGGATGGCGGTTTCCATGAAAAACAAACAGCCGCGATCCCGAAGGAGCGCGGCTGTTGGTGAAATCGATTTATTTGGTGGATCAAGCCTTGGCCGCGGTCCGCGCTTTGCGGATGATGCTGTTGACGGTCTCGGAGGGTTTGGCTCCGACCGAAAGCCATTTATCGGCGCTGGTGAGATCGATGGTGAAATTGGTGCCTTCCTTGAGCGGATCGTAGGTACCGATTTGTTCGATGTAGCGGCCATCGCGACGCTTGCGGCTGTCGACGGCTACGATTTTGTAATAAGGGCGGTCTTTGGTGCCCTTGCGGTTGAGGCGGAGAGATACGGCCATGGTCGGTTGCGGTTGCGGTTGCCCGGGAGCGGGCGGGCGCGGAGATTGGAGAGTCTGGGGGGGCTTGCCAAGCGGAATCTTGACGGAAAGCGGAAATTTTTGTGGGGGCGGGGGCGAAATCAGTTGAAAAACAGAAGTCGAAACCACGAAACCCACGAAATTTCACGAAAGATATGGGGCTTTATGTTATGTATGTTTGACCATTTTGGAGAAGCCATAACATCCTCAGATACTTCTTATTTCGTGTTGTATCGTGACTTTCGTGGTTCCTGCTTTGGAATCTAGGCTTAACTGGTGGGGATGCCGGATTCCTGGGTTTCGGGCTTGGCGATGAGGGTCGAAACGCGCTGTTCGAGGTGTTGGAGGATGTGGGGGTCGTCGACTTTTCCGCCTTGGCCGGTGGTGATGTAGAGGGTGTCCATCGCGACGCCTTTTTCGGTGCAGATGCGGGCGTGGGCGGTGTTGAGGCCGTAGTGGTTGATCGTGTGGAAGAGGTCGTGAAGGAGGCCGATGCGGTCGAGGGCCTGGATCTCGAGCGTGGTGCAGGTCGGGTGGAGTTCGTTGCTGAGGAATGCGCGGACGGGGACCGGGATGTCTTGATCGGTGCGGTCCTTGAGGAAATTGGCGCGACGGCGCAGGTAGCGTTCGGGTTCGTATTGAGTTGAGGCGAGGATGGTCTCGAAGGTTTCGAGGATGCGCTTGCGGGTGGCGGCGGAGGTGAGCGCTTCGAAGTTCGTGGTGCAGACGCGGAAGATGTTCACGACGATGCCGTCTGTGCGCGTGAAGAGGTCGGCCGAGAGAATGTTGATTTGTTCAGAAGCGAGGGCGCAGCAGATTTTTTCCAGCAGCAGTGGGCGGTCGCGGGTGGCGAGCACGAGTTCCGTGTATCCTTGCTCGGTGTGGTCGATCCACTTGATGCACGAGGCGATGGCCGATGAGGTTTCGTCCTCGCGTTGCAGGAAATGGCGAACCGTGCGGATCTGCGTGACGATGTCGGATGCCTGGCGGAAGTGGAATGCGGATGCCGGCATGCGTTCGAAGTGGCGATTCACATCGGGTTGGTAGTCGTCGCGCATGAGTCCACTCACTTCCTTGCGCAAGGCGAGGCGGTCGGCATCGAGTTTGCGCGAATATTTTTCGCGACCATCCTCGAGGAAATTGCGCGTGGCGGTGTGAAGTTGCAGCATGAGGCTTTCCTTCCAGCCGGTCCATGCGTCGGGCGAGGTGCCGTTCGAGTCGGCGAAGGTGAAGAGGAAAAGCGCGTCGAGGTTCGACGGGTTTTTGACGATGGCGGCGAACTCGGCGATGACCTCCGGGTCGTCGAGGTTGCGGGTGGTGGCGACGCGCCAGAAGGTCAGGTGGTTGTCGACCAGGAACATGATGAGCGAGCGGCGTGCACCGTGGATTTGCAGGCGGTTGCAGAGTCGCGAGGCGAGCATGGCCGAGCCGTCGATGTGTTCGCGGACGTTTTCGGCGCGGCCGGTGTCGTGAAGGATGACGGCGAGGTAGAGCGCGTAGGGATCGGCGATTTCGTGAAAGAGCCGGCGATAGATTCGGCGGCGCGGGTTGTCCTCGGCGATGAGTTGGTCGAGTTGTTCGATGCAGCGCAGCGTGTGTTCGTCGGCGGTGTAGCGGTGGAAAAATTCGTGTTGGACGAGGCAGTCGAGCGCGCCGAATTCCGGCAGGTAACGGCCGAGGAATCCGATGCGGTGCATGAGGCGCAGGACGCGCGCGACATCGCCTTTGCGTTCGAGGATGGCTTGGAATGTTTCGCGGTTGGTTTTCGAGCAGCGGAAGGCCCGATCGATGTCGTCCCAGTGTTGCGCGATGAGGCGGCGGATCTGCGGGCTGAGCTTGAGGTTGCGAAGTTGGCAATGCTGGAAGAGCCGCATGAGCCGGTGAGGGTCCTCGCGGAAAATTTCGCCATGAGCGGGGAAAAGGCGACCATCGCGGGCGACGAAGCCGTCGAATTCTTCGCGGCTTTTTTTGCGAAAGGTGAGGAACGAGCGAATGCCGGAATCCGCGCGCGAATCCTGTTCGAGTTGAAAGGCCTCCATCAGCGAAGTCGTGTGCTGATAGATGTGGCGCGTGTGACGGTAGTAATCCCGCATGAAGGCCTCGGTGCTGCGCAGGATGTTGCGTTGCGGGTAGTTGAAGGCGGTGGCGACGACGCCTTGAAGTTGGAGGGTGAGTTGATCGGTGGCTTTGCCGCAGTGGTAGTGCAGCTCGTTGCGAACGCGGTGGATGAAGTCGAAGGCGGCCTCGAGCTCGCGGAATGCGGCGGCGGTGAGCAGCTTGCATTCCACGAGATCCTCGAGCCTGCTGCTGCCGCGCTTCACGCGGGCGACCCATTGGATGCTTTGGTAATCGCGCAGCCCGCCGCAGCTCTCTTTCACATTCGGTTCCTGAAGG
>CAIVXP010000117.1 GCA_903909905.1 Akkermansiaceae bacterium | reverse complement strand
TGTGAAGCCGAGAGAGATTGCGGCCACGGACAAAAGCGTGAGGAGTTTTTTCATGAGAGGGAAAAATTTCGGGCGGTGATGTTAAAAAAGGCAGCAGCACGAGGTACATGCCAGGGCGACGATTGTGGCGGCAAGTGGCAGAATCAAGCGACGAATCATGGGTGTAGCTTAGAATCCTGTGCGTCGTAGGCAATGAGAAAAAGCCTCATGCGGGCGTGCTTGTGGGGCTTATTTTGCCGTGGTCGTAACGCTGCGCAGCCAGTTGGCGAAGCTTTCCTCATCGTGATCACTGGCGGCGAGGGCGAGATAATTCGGATATTTGATTTCCTCACCCACGGTAAATTCGACGCCATTCAAGTTGAGAAACAATTCGCAAGCAATTGCAGCAGTGCGTTTGTTGCCGTCGAAGAACGGATGATTTTTGGCGATGCCGTGGGCATAGGCGGTAGCAAGCGCGCACAGGTCCGGCTCCGGATTTCCGTAATGCCACAATTGCTGCGGGCGCGACAGAGCTGAAAGCAAAAGGCCCTCGTCGCGGATGCCTTCAAGCCCGCCGTGTTCGGCAAGTTGCCTTTGATGAAAAAGCCTTACGACTTTTTCTTCGATCCATTCTGGCTCCGCGCTCATTGGGCAAGTTTACGAAGCATGTTGCGATTATCCTTCATGATGCGCTCCGAAATTTCCAATTGGCGCGCGACCTTCTCCTCGTAGGTGGAGAGCTGCACGCCATCCGGGGTTTCGGTGACGGTGAGGATATCGCCTTTGGAGACGCGCAGGCGCTCGAGGATTTCCTTCGAAAGGATGATGCCTGCGGAGTTGCCGACGGTGGTAACTTTGACGGTGGTAAACATGGGTGTATTATAACCCATGTAATAACGAAAGCAAGTCGGCTTTTTGCGGCGTATGGGCCGATTTCAGCCCATGGCCAGCACCTTTTCCACGATGCGGCGTGGATTCGGCAGTTGTTCGTTCTCGATGTGCGGCGAGTAGATTGCCGGTGCGTCGATCGAGCAAACGCGCTGGATCGGTGCGTCGAGGTAATCGAAGGCGTGTTCCTGGATCAGCATGGCGACCATCGCCGAGACGCCGCCGAAGGGCTTCGATTCGTCGACGAGTAGCACGCGGTTGGTCTTCATGACTGTCTTGAGAATCGCGTCCTGGTCGAGCGGGCGGATCGAGCGGAGGTCGAGGACCTCGGCATTGATGCCGTGCTCCGCCTTGAGGGTTTCGGCGGCGGCGAGTGATTGAATGACCGAGCGGCCGTGGGCGATGATCGAAAGGTCGCTGCCTTCGCGTTTGATTTCGGCAACGCCGAGGGGCACGACGAAATCACCATCGGCGGGATCGGGGACTTCGCCGGAGGTGCCGTACAGCAAGGTGTTTTCCATCACATAGACCGGGTCGTTGTCGCGGATCGCAGCCTTGATGAGGCCCTTGGCATCGGCTGGCGTGGCAGGGGCGCAGACCTTGAGTCCGGGAAACGCGGCAAAGAGGCCTTCGGGAATGTGCGAGTGGGTGGCGCCGACATTGGTGCCGCCGTTGGCCGGGCCGCGCATGACGATCGGGCAGTGACAGAGACCGCCCGACATGTAGCGCACACAGGCGGCGTTGTTGACGAGTTGGTCGAAGGCGACCGAGTGGAAGGACCAGAACATCAACTCCATTACCGGGCGCACACCAAGCATCGATGCGCCAATGCCCATGCCAATAAAGCCTGCTTCCGAGATCGGTGTGTCGACCACGCGCTTGTCGCCCCATTTTTTCCAGAGGCCTTCGGTGACTTTGTAGGCGCCGTTGTACTGGGCGACCTCTTCGCCCATGAGGACGACATTCGGATCGCGTGCGAGCTCCTCGTCGAGGCCTTCGCGGAGGGCTTCACGGTAGGTGATGATGCGGGACATGATGTGCGGAAATGGGTGAAAATGAAAGGTGATGACGTAGGATCAGTCGTTGAAGAAATGGCGGCCGATTTTTGACGCGGGTGTTTGGTTGTCGGTTTCCCAGTACACATCGGTGCTGATGTCGGCGATCGTCGGTGCCGGTGCTTCGTCGGCGAACTTCACGGCAGCGGCGGCTTCGTCGGCGGCGGCCTTGTTGATCTCTGTGGCTTGATCTTCGGTGATGATGCCTTCGGCGATGAGTTTGCGGCGGAACACCGAAATCGGATCGTGGTGTTGCTTGTAGTTTTCGATCTCCTCGGGCGTGCGATATTTCTTGTGGTTTGCATCCGCAATACTATGTCCATAGTAGCGGTAGGTGCTGATCTCGAGTATGCTCGGCTTGTGTTGCTTGCGCGCGCGCTCCATCGCGATGTGGGTTTTGGCGCGCACTTCGTAGAGATCGGAGCCGTCGATCACATCCCAATCCATGTCATAGGCTTCGGCGCGTTGCGCGAGGCAACCGCGGAAGGCCGATGAACGGGCTTGCGAGGTGCCCATCGAGTAACCGTTGTTTTCGATCACATAGACGACCGGAATATCAAACAGCGCGGCGAGATTGAGCGATTCGTGGAAGGCGCCTTGGTTGACCGCGCCATCGCCGAGGTAGCAGAGGCAGCAACCCTCGCGGCCGAGGTACTTGAGGCCGTAGGCAAGACCAAGCCCGAGCGGGGTCTGACCCGCCACAATGCCGTGGCCGCCCCAGAAATTTTTGTCGGGCGCGAAGAAGTGCATGGAGCCGCCCTTGCCCTTCGAGCATCCGCTTTGCTTGCCGTACATTTCCGCCATGCACTCGTTCATGCCCATGCCGACCGCCAGCGCGTGACCGTGGTCGCGATAGGCGGTGATGAAATGATCGTCCGCGCCACCGAGTGAAATCGTGCCGACGGCGACCGCTTCCTGGCCGATGTAGAGGTGGAGGAATCCGCCAATTTTGCCGGCTTGATAATACTTGAGCGCCGCTTGCTCGAAGCGCCGGATGCGAATCATTTGCGTGAGCAGGCCGATTTTTTGCTCGGCGCTGAGCGATTGGTTGATCGGTGAGCTGGCGAAATCGAGCGCGGGAGATGCGGTGGCTGTCATGTTCGTCGAGGGGCGGATCTGGAGGAAATTTTTCAGTGGGACTTCGCGGCCTGTGGGGCGGCGAGCGATGGGTAAATTTGCGGGGCGCGAAACATGGCGAGGAGGTGGGCTCCGGTAAAGATCAGGTTGGCGACGCCGAGGTTGCGAAGGAAGACCCATGAAGGCAACACATCGCCAGGCGCGCCAGTCCAAAGCGATTGCCAGAGGCCGACAAGCGATTTCGCGTAGCGGGGATCAGCGAGCCAGGCAGCGGAGTTGGTGATTAAATGAAATACAAGCGTCGCGGCGACCGAACCCAGCAGCATGCTGGCCCAGCCTTTTTTCGAAAGCCATTTGCCGAGGAAAAATGTCAGGGTCAGCGCGCCGAGGGTGGTGATGAAAAGCGAGGGTCCGTCCGGATGACCGCTGCCGAGCGGAAAAGTCAGGATCCAAATCGCGAGCGGCAGGGTGAAGCCGCGCCAGGCGGGAGCAATCAGCGAGCCGCAGAAGAACAGGGCGGCGAGCGGTTGGAAATTTGGCAGCGCCATCGGGTAGGCGGCACCGATCACGCGAAACGCGATGAGCAGAAGCACGGAGAGGCACAGGGGCAGATGGCGATGCATGGCGCGCGGAGGATTGAGGATTTTCCCGCGCGCTGCTAGATGAAAATGCCATTTGCGTCAATGTTTTTTGAGTCTCGTGGGCGGAGGGTTTCAATTTCTTGCGCAGGCAAAAATCCGTGTGTTCCACATGGAACATGCATTGTGCTTTTTTCCGGGCTTGAGGGGGTGGTGGGCTGGCCTTATGATCCCCGCCCTTCGATGTTTCGTTATCCGAAAACTTATGATGTCCTGGTGATCGGGGCGGGTCATGCCGGCGTGGAGGCTGCCTTGGCGGCGGCGCGTCTTGACTGCGAGGTGGCGGTGCTGACCCAGAACCTCGACACGATCGGCCAGATGTCCTGCAACCCGGCGATAGGCGGACTCGGCAAAGGCCACATGGTCCGTGAAATTGATGCCTTGGGCGGGGTCATGGGGATCAACACCGATGCCACCGCGATCCAGTGGCGGATGCTCAACGCCTCAAAAGGCCCATCGGTCCGCGCCCCCCGCGCGCAATGCGACAAGAAGGCCTATCAGTTTCGGATCAAGCGAGAGCTTGAAGGCACGGCGGGTTTGGAAATTCATCAGGGAAATGTCGCCGACATCCTCGTGAAGGGAGATCGGGTGGTGGGCATCACGACTTCGCTGGGTTTGGAAATTTTCGCCAAGTCGGTGATTCTAAGTGCAGGGACTTTCATGGGCGGCCTGATGCATGTGGGCTTGCGAAATGAAAAGGGTGGGCGCATGGGTGATGCCACCTCGCAGGTGTCCGAGGCGCTGAAGCGCTTGGGCTTCGCGGTCGAGCGCTTCAAGACCGGCACCCCGTGCCGAATCAATGGCCGATCCATCGATTTTTCCCGCTGCGAGCGTCAGGATGGTGACGAGCCGCCACCGAAATTCAGCTTCATGGTCGACACTCTTACGCGTGGGCCCGACGACCTTTT
>CAIVXP010000116.1 GCA_903909905.1 Akkermansiaceae bacterium | reverse complement strand
GGCATCGAGTTCGCGCACGACATGCATCGATGTGATGCCGGTTTCGCGGTCGCCGGCGTCGATCGCGGCTTGGATGCAGGCGGCGCCGCGGTACTTTGGTAGCAGAGATGCGTGGAGGTTGATGATTGCCTGTTTCGGCAGCGTGAGAATGTCGTTTTTCAGGATTTGCCCGTAAGCCATCACGACGAGAACGTCGGGATTCAATGCGGCGATCTCTGAGGCAGCATCGCCGATTTTTTTCGGCTGGAGCACGGGGATGCCTGCATCGATGGCGGCGGTCTTGATCGCGGGTGGGTGCATTTGTTGATGCCTGCCCACCGGTTTGTCTGGCTGCGTTACCAACGCGAGCGGCTTGGGTCCGACATTGAGAAGATGGCGAAACGCCGGAAGCGCGATGTCTCCTGTGGCGATGAAAACCAACTTCATGTTTGTGATGTGAAAATTGGTGATCAATCCGGCGCTGGGAAATCAGATCGGTTTGGAGGATTCCTGATAGAACGGCAGGCTTGTCACTTGTTGGATGATTTCTGAAAGAACCTTGACTGGTTGATGGGTGGCATCGATGTCGGTGATCATCGATGAAGAATAGTATTCCAGGATCGGTTTGGTTTCCGCTTCGTAGGTGGCGATGCGTTGGTTGATCACCAAATCGCTGGCATCGTCGATGCGGTTGTCCTTGAGGGCGCGTTTGCGCATGCGGCGAGCGAGTTCGTCGCGGTTCGGGCAAGAGAGGTGGAAGACACGCAGGACGTCGACATGCTGACTGAGGAGTTCCGCTTGGCGAACATTGCGCGGGATGCCATCGAGCACGAGTAGGTCGATGTCGGGCTTGTAGATGTAGGTATCGGCGAGGTTGTCGATTTGGGCTTTCCAGAGGCTGATGGTCAATTCGTCGGGTACCAATTCGCCGCGGCTCGAGTATTCCACAAACTTCATGCCAAGGGGTGTGCGGGTATCGAGTGAGCGGAAGACATCACCGCAGGCGCAATGAAAGAAGCGGGGAATGGTGCCGAGAATTTTTCCTTGGGTGCCCTTGCCGGAGCCTGGGGCGCCGAGAATGAGAATGGCGGGGTTGCGGGTGAATTGGTCGGAGCGGCTCATTTTGGGAAAGCGATGGTTTAACGACATGATAGGTAGCCGACAAGGATGAATCAGCGCCGATCGAAGGCGATGAAGAGCAAAACGGGTGCCAGCATGGCGACATCCGCCAGCACACGCATCGCATCCATCGACAGGCTCGAGCGCATGCGGTTGAGCATGTAGAGCAGGGCCGTACCGGTGAGGATCGAGTAAAAGAAGGGCCGGCTGGAGCCGTTTTGATCGAGGACCGCGCTGGCTAGGGCGGTGGCCGCCAGAAGCGTGAGGGGTAGGGTAAGCGAAAGTTCGTCGCTGGCCTTTGTTTCCGTATCGGGTGAGCGGTTGGCGTGTTCCCAGATGTCGATTGCGGAAATGTTGAGCACGCAGAGGGTGGCGAAGCTGATGAATTCGCGGGATCCGATCATGTCCCAGAGGTCGAATCCCGAACGGTAGAGCTGGGCAAACATCGCGGTGCCGAAAGCGAATCCGAATCCCGCGATGATGTTTTTTGCGTGGGAAATATCCTGTTCATCCTGGCTGGCGAGCATTGAGACGCCAAAGAATCCGGCGACCAGCAATCCGCCGGGCATCAGCTTCGCATAGATCGACATCGGCATTCGTGAAATCACGAGTGCGAGTGTGAGGCATGCCGAGATGATCAGCGCGGTGGTGAAAAATTTCCGGTGTTGCTGGTGGAAGCGGTGACGGATTGATAGCTTTGGAGAATTGGCTCCGAGGATGGAAAGGTCGAGCAGGCGGTCGGCGATGTAGATCGCCCATGTGGCGAGGCCGAGTACTAGGTACGATTCCCATGGGAGGTAGCCGAGGCGCCAGGTTTGCGCGAAGACATAAAGCCATGCGACAGCGACAAGCGGGGCATCAAGGCTCAGCAGGTTGGGGAGAAGCCACAGCGGCTTTCGGGGCTCGGTAGGCACGGATGGCGAAGATTCGCAAGCGATCGGTTGAACGCAAGCGCGCATTCGCCGCGAGTGTGGAATCAGGCCATGATTTCCTCGGCCACATCGGCAGCGGCTTTGGCGCCGAGCAGGTGCTTGACGATTGCCAGTGAGAAATCGAGCGCGGTGCCTGCGCCGCGTGAGGTGATGATCTGTCCATCGACAACCACGCGATCGTCGAGACCGCCGCCGAGTTCCTCGCGGACGGAGTGATAGGCGGTGAATTTTTTTCCGGCGAGAAGTCCGGCGTCCATGAGCACCAGCGGTGCGGCGCAGATGGCGGCGACCGGTTTGTGTGCAGTTGCGAATTGGGCGGCCAACTTGGCGGCGCGACCGTCGCTGCGCAATGCAGCCACACCCGGGCCACCGG
>CAIVXP010000115.1 GCA_903909905.1 Akkermansiaceae bacterium | reverse complement strand
CGATTTCACAACCTGCTCCGCGCGGTGAATCTTTTCTGAAAGAATCGGCGCCGCGAGGCCGCGTCGCCCTACCAGAATTCAAGAGGTGGGCAAGATGCCCACGCTCCTTGAGAAAGCGGCTTCTTCCTCCCCAATAACCAATCACAAATAACCAATAACTCTTCACCCCACCCCCATCTTGCGCTGGCGCGACGCATCGATTCGGTTTATCAAGTCCCTCTTGCCTGCGGGCGAAACCATCATGACCCCTGATCTCACCGTCATCAAAGCCGGCACTGGCGTGCTCACGAAATCTGCCGATGGCACGCTCGACCGCGCCGCCTTGGTGCATTTGGTCGCGGCCATCGCGGGCCTGATCCAAGCCGGCCACCGCTGCCTGTTTGTTTCATCCGGCGCGGTCGGTTCGGGCGTGTCCGCGTTTGGCCTCGCCGAGTATCCGACCGATACCGCCACGCGTCAGGCCTGCGCCGCGGTCGGACAGGCTCGCCTGATGCAAACTTACAGCAGCCTCTTTGCAAACTTCGACATCACGGTCGCGCAAGTCTTGCTGACCGCTGCCGATCTCGCCACGCCCGAGCGCGCGGCCTATGTTTCCGACACGCTCACGCGTCTGCTCTCCGAGTCGCGCATTTTGCCCATCATCAACGAGAATGATTCGGTCGCGGTCGAGGAATTGAAATTTGGCGACAACGACATGCTCTCGGTGCGCGTCGCAAAACTTGCCGGTGCCAAGCGCGTGATTTTGCTCACGAGTGTCGACGGCCTACTCGATCCCGAGAGCCAACAACTCATTTCCGAAGTCGCCGACATCGACGCGGTGTTTCGTCATGTGCGCGATGACAAAGGCCGATTCTCGATGGGTGGCATGGCATCGAAACTCGAAGCGGTGAAGTTTGCTGTCGATGCGGGCATCGAGACGCACATCGCTCACGGTCGTCATCCGGAGCGCCTCGAAAAAATCATCGCGGGACAAGGGCTTTCGACGAAATTTTTACCGTCCGCCAATTCGATTTCATCATGAGCGCGATCGAGGAAAGCATTCTGCAAATGGGGCGTCAGGCCCGCGCGGCGGCCTATCGTCTCGCGCAACTTTCATCCGACGAGAAGAACGCGATTCTCCGTGCGATGGCGTCATCGATCCGTGCCAATGCCGCCGCATTAATGCAGGCCAACGACAAGGATCTCGCCGCCGGTGTGGAGAAAGGCCTTTCCGCTGCGATGCTCGATCGCTTGCGTCTCGATGAGTCACGCATCGAAGCGATGGCCGCCGGCATCGATCAAGTCGCCACGCTGCCGGATCCGGTCGGCCAAGTGATGGATGCCTGGGAGCGCCCGAACGGCATTCGCATCGAGCAAGTGCGCGTGCCGATCGGCACCATCGGCATCATTTACGAAAGCCGCCCAAATGTCACCGCCGATGCGGCCGTGCTTTGTTTCAAGACCGGCAACGCCACAATCCTTCGCGGTGGCAGCGAAGCGATTCATTCGAACCGCGCGATCGCCGCTGCCCTTGCCTCGGCCGGCGCGCCCGAGCACGCGATCCAACTCATCCCCTTCACCGATCGCGAAAGCGTCGCTGCCCTTGCGCAAATGGACAAGTGGCTCGACCTGATCATCCCGCGCGGTGGCAAAGGCCTCATCGAAACCGTCGTCTCGCTCGCACGCATGCCGGTGATCAAACACTATGACGGCATCTGCCACCTGTTTGTCGATCAGGCCGCCAATCTCGACATGGCGGTGAAGCTCACAGTCGATGCGAAGACCCAAAAGTGCGGCGTTTGCAACGCGCTCGAAACGCTTCTCGTGCACGAATCGGTGGCCGCCAAATTTCTGCCAATGGTCGCCACCGCACTGCGTGCGAAAAATGTCGAGCTGCGCGGCTGCGAAAAAACCCGCGCGATCCTCAGCGATTGCATCCCCGCCACCGATGAGGACTGGGACACGGAAT
>CAIVXP010000114.1 GCA_903909905.1 Akkermansiaceae bacterium | reverse complement strand
GGCGTTCGCTGGTGAGGCCGGGGAATTCAAGCAAGCGATTTGAGCGCTCCGACTGTGAGGCGTACTCGGCGTGCTTTTCCGTAAGGTAGCCATTGTCCTGTGGTTTGACGGGTCTGCCATCGTAGGTTTCGACATCGTCGCGTTGCAAAATCCATTCGCGGCGCAGCGCGGGAAGGCCTTGCTCGACCGTGCCGTTGAATGAGGGGTCGCCCCACGGGCCCGAGCAATCGTAGATGCGTACGGGCTCGTTAGGTTCTTCCCGCCCATTGAATGATTTGGTGTGCGAAAGAGAAATTTCGCGCATTGGCACCCGAAGCGAAGGATGCAGTTTGCCCTCCACATAAACACGGGTCGAAGCGGGCAGGGGAGTGCGGGAAGCGTCGTGATTTCCCGTTGTTTCTTCGGTGGTTTTCATGATGTGTCGGTGATGTGATGGAATAAAAAAAGCCGTGCGGACTGGCACGGCCGAGGAGTGGAAGAGTGATTGGCTCGACTTCCTACGGCGGCATGATCCGCATCAGGTTCGGAGGGTCTGTTCTGCGCGCCGGAACATCTCGGCCCATCGTTCGTTGGGCACCCCTGTCGTGCGGAAATCTTGTTTTCGAACGCAGGGATGTCAAGCTGGGGAGGTTTGTCTTTCGCTTTTGCGAGGAATTTCTTGATTCGTGTCGCCAAGCGTCCTAGTCTGTCCGCCCGTGACGGGGCGTAGCTCAGCCTGGTAGAGCGCCTGCTTTGGGAGCAGGAAGTCGTCAGTTCGAATCTGGCCGCCCCGACCATCGGGTCTACACCAAAGTTTGGGTAGGAGCCGAGCCATCATAGTGCTCCAAAGCGGCGGTGGCGTTGTTCGTATTCGCGAACGGCTTGAATGAGATCGTTGCTGCGAAAGTCGGGCCAGAATTTTTTGACGATGACGATCTCGGCGTAACTGATTTGCCAGAGCAGGAAATTGGAGATGCGCATTTCCCCGGAGCTGCGAATGAGTAAGTCGGGGTCGGGCATGCCGGCGGTGTTGAGGCGTGAGGCAAAGAGTTGCGCATCGATATCGGCGGCTTGGATTTTTCCGGCGGCGGCATCGGCTGCAAGTGATCGTGCGGCGGCGGCGATTTCCTCACGGGCGCCGTAGGAAAGGGCAAGCACGAGGGTGAGAGCGGTGTTGTTGGCGGTCTCGTCGATGATTGATGCTAGCAGCTTGCGGGTTTTTTCGGGCAGGCGTTCGGTTTGGCCGATGGCGAGCAGGCGGATGTTTTTTTTGCGCAGGTCTTTGGCTTTTTCGACGAGGAAACGATCAAGAAGCTCCATCAAGGCGCGCACTTCGTGAGCGGGTCGGTTCCAGTTTTCCGATGAGAATGCGTAGAGCGTGAGAAACTCGACACCGAGTTCGATGCAGGCGTCGGAGATTTCGCGAACCGATTCCGCGCCCGCGCGGTGGCCTTCGCGTCTAGGTAGTCCGCGTTCGGCGGCCCAGCGGCCGTTGCCATCCATGATGATGGCGATGTGACGCGGAATATCGGCGGATGCTGGCATCGCTGGCTTTGAGTTTTGTCAGTTTGCCACGAGCGTCTGCGTGCGATCGGGGCCGACGCCGACGAATGCGATGGGGGCGCCGCACAATTCGGAGAGGCGCGCGAGGTAGGCTTTGGCCTGCGCTGGAAGGCTGGCGAAGTCCTTGCAGGCGGTGGTGTCGCATGTCCATCCGGGCATGCTTTCGTAGATCGGAGTGGCGCGATCCCATGCCGAACGATCGGCGGGCGGCAGCGTGTGAGTAGTGCCATCGACGAGGTAGCCGGTGCAAATTTGCAGGGTCTCGTAGGCATCGAGTCCGTCGACATTGGTGACGGCGAGTCCGGTGACGCCGTTGACCATGCAGGCGAAGCGCAGCAGGACCGTGTCGAGCCAACCGCAACCGCGTGGGCGGCCGGTGGTGGCACCAAACTCGCGGCCGAGATCGTGAAGGTAAGTGGAAAGCCCTTCGTCGCCGGTGGGAAACGGGCCCGAGCCGACGCGTGTGGTGTAGGCTTTGCAGACGCCGATGACCGCATCGATCGCAGTCGGCGGTAGGCCCGAGCCGGTGCAGGATCCGCCGGCGGTAGTGTTCGACGATGTGACGAAGGGGTAGGTGCCGAAGTCGATGTCGAGCAAAGTGCCTTGCGCTCCTTCGAAGAGAAGTTTTTTGCCCGACTTCCATGCGGCGTGGAGGGCCGGGATGGTGTTGGTCACATGCGGGCTGAGTCGAGCGAAGGCGGTGTAGACTTCGTCGATCACCTTGGCGGCATCGAAAGTTTCCAGATCGTAGCGCTTGAGGATTTCGTTCGCTTCGGCGACACGGTGGGTGATTTGTGCTTCGGCAAAAGCGCGATCGAAGAGGTCGGCCATGCGCAGGCCGCAGCGGTTGATTTTATCGGCGTAGGCCGGACCGATGCCGCGTTTGGTGGTGCCAATCTTACGGTCGCCGAGCGAGGCTTCGCGTGCTGCGTCGAGTTCCTTGTGAAAGGGCATCACCACATGAGCGCGGTCGGAAATGATGAGCTTTTTGGGTGTGATCGAAATCCCTTGTGACTCGATGCGTTCGATTTCGCTGACGAGGCCGATCGGGTCGATCACCACGCCGTTGCTGATCACATTGATTTTCGAATCCCAAAGAATCCCCGAGGGCAGCAGGTGGAGAACATACTTCGTGCCGTTGGCGATCACTGTGTGGCCGGCGTTGTTGCCGCCTTGGCCGCGGATCACCACATCGGCGGATTCGGTGAGGTAATCGACGATCTTGCCTTTGCCTTCATCGCCCCATTGGAGGCCGGTGATAATGGTATTCATGAAATGGTGATGATAATGATTTGAAACCGCGAATGAACGCGAATGGACGCCGAGGTATGCGTCGGAGATTGGTCATTTCGACTCTTCAATCAGTCGCGAAAATTCCTCGAAGAGATAGGATGCATCGTTCGGGCCGGGGGCGGCTTCGGGGTGGTATTGGACGCTAAAGACCGGGTGGGTTTTGTGGCGCATGCCTTCGACCGTTTGGTCGTTGAGGTTGATGTGGGTGACTTCGATTTCGGGCGGGAGCGAATCGGGGTCGACGGCGAAGCCGTGGTTTTGCGAAGTGATGGAAATTTGTCCGGTGCGGAGATCCTTGACCGGTTGGTTGCCGCCGC
>CAIVXP010000113.1 GCA_903909905.1 Akkermansiaceae bacterium | reverse complement strand
ATGTTGGTCGCGTGATCCGAAATGCGCTCGAGGTTCATCGAGATTTTCATCGAGGAAACCACCAGCCGCAGGTCGGAGGCGAGCGGGTGGAAGCGGACCAGCATTTCCATGCCGAGCTTGTCGATATGGCGCTCGTGTTCGTCGACTTCGTCATCGTCGGCGATGACGGCGTTGGCCAAATCGATGTTGCGCTGCAGCAGCGCGCGAACCGCCCGTTCGAGATTGTGACGGGCCTTGCCGGCCATCGAGATGACCTCGGCGCGCAGTGAGCTGATGGACTGGTCAAAGTCGTGAAGAATGTGGGGGTTTTGCATGAATGGGAGTCGTTGGGGGCTGTCGACCGTAGGGAATTTAGTAATGGCAGGTACAAATGAAGCTTTTAGCCTTTGAATGTATCAGAAGCACTAACATTGAGCAGATCACAGCCAAATCAAGGCTGAATTGACGCACAAGAGTTAAAGCCAAAATCAGGCCAAATGTAACAATTTCGTCATAAAAAATCTCATGCCCTCGCCAATAACGCCCAACAAAGGTCAAGTCATGCGCGCCGCGGGGAACGATTTGTTACATCTTCGTCACGATAATTTTCTCTGTTTCAACCGCATACAAGCATGTTTTGTCACTAAAAGTTATCGGCCGTATGACCCGAAAAAATGACCAATATCCACAGCCTTAGCACGATCGCGTCGGTAGCCCTGCGGATTTATGTCCCATCGGGCTTGCAATGGTTGATTGTCACCGCCAGAAATTCGTGATTAACACGCACTCACAAGCATAGCTTTTCGTTCTGAACCATCTCCACTACCAACATACAAATGAAAGCCATACACACACTGATCGCGTCCGCAGCCCTAGTTACCATGGCCGGAGCCCAAACGCTCAGCATCAAGGGTAGCGATACTCTCGGCGCCAAGCTCGTCCCGCAACTTGCTGAGGCCTTCAAGGCCGCGGGCAATACGGCTGTGAAGTTCGAAATCGCTGCGGAAGGTTCGGCCACCGCGTTTCCTGCCCTCGCCAACGGCACGGCCCAGATTGGCATGTCCTCGCGCGAGGTCAAAGAAGACGAGCGCACCTCTTGCCGCACCAAGGGCGTTTACCTCAAGGAACACCCGATTTGCTATGACATGCTGTGCGTGATCGTGAACAAAAACTCGCCGATCACAAACCTGAGTAAGGCACAGGTCGCCAAGATCTTCACCGGTCAGATCAAGGACTGGTCGGAAATCGGCGGCGCCCCTGGCCCGATTTCGATCTATACTCGCAACACTTCATCAGGCACCTACAAGGATTGGCAGAAGCTCGCCATGGGCGGTCGTGACTATCCTTCCACCTCACTCAAGATGGCTGGCAACGAGCAGATCGCGCAGGAAGTGACCAAGAACAAGAACGGTATCGGCTATGTCGGCCTTGCTTATTCCAAGACCCCCGGCACCAAGACCATCACCATCGACGGCCTCGAGCCGAGCGCGGAGAATGCGAAAAATTACGCCTACTCACGTCTCAACTACCTTTACGCGGCGGAAAAACCCAGCGCCGAGGCCCAAGCCTTCCTCGACTTCGTCGAATCACCCGCTGGTCAGGCCATCGTCCTGAAGGTCGGATTTATTCCTCACTGATTCATAGTCAACGATTATCGGTTATCGGCTGCTTACCAAACGGGCATCGTTGCAGTTCCAGCGATGCCCGTTTCATTTGCTTGCCGAAAGCCTCCATCCGCGCTCCACTTCGCCAGCCCTGCATGGTTTCGCCAAATTCATCCTCCGAGTCCAGTGGCCATCGCTTCCAACGGCGGGGTTTTTCCTTTGAACGGGCGATCCGGTTCTTCTTCGCATCGAATGCCGGACTCACGATTTTCATTCTTCTTCTGATCATTGTTTTCCTCCTGCGCGAAGGCTTGGGCTTCTTTCCCGGTTATCGTCGCGAGCTGGAGGTCTATCGCATCGCCGGCCTTGAGTTCGTCGACATCTCGCGCGAAAACCTCAGCGCCCATGAACAGGTCACCAGCCTTCTCAACCGCGCCTATCAGGCCGAGATCAATGGCAAATGCCTTGCCGAGCTGCAGCGCTCGCAGGAAGCCGCTGCGCTCTACAACAGCTTCAGCGATCAAGTCGGCCCGACCCGCGATCTGATCCTCAACAATCCCGCTGCCATGACCGGTGGCGATGGAGGCATGCTCGCCGTGCTGCGCGCCAACTACGAGGCCCAGCGCGCCAAGGCCCTCACCAAACTTCCCACCACCCCGCACCTCAGTGAGGCCGAGCGTGAAGAGCTGATCAACTCGCTGCGCAATCGACCCGCCGAGGCGACCGATGAGCCGCCTCTCGTGGCCAATCTCAACGCCGCATTCGTCGCCGCCCGCCAGACCCATTCCGATCCGCTGCAAAAGTTCCGTGAAACGATCGACAACTTCGAGACCGCCGGCATGGACCTCGGCTCGATCGTGATGGAAATGACCGAGTCGGTCACCGCCACCAAGGAGATACTTCAGTCGGCCGACATTTTGGAAAAAGACCGCAAAACCCTGCTGGCCGCAGCAACCAACGCCAAGGATCCGGTCGAGCGCGAAAAACTGATCGCCGATGCCAAGGCCTCGCTCGCCGACAAACCCGATGTCGAAGGCCCAATGGCAATGCTGATGGAGAAAAAGCCCGACTGCGTCAAAGTCCACGAACAGTTAGTCGGCGCGGTCGGTGAAGTTTTCCCAAGCCTGCCCGATACGCTCACTCAAGCGAACGCCTTGCGTTACCTCAACACCGCAAAGTCCGCATGGCCGGTCTTGATCGAGGATCTCAAGGCCACACCAGGTAAAATCAACAGCTGGACTCACACTGATCCGGTGCCGCTATCCGCCGCATTCATTTCCTTCCTCACTGGCAAGTCATGGGTTACCGGCGGCGAGTGGCAGGATTTTTACGGCCTCATTCCGCTGGCAGTCGGCTCACTGATGATCGCCATCGTGGCACTCACCATCGCCATTCCGGTCGGCATCGGCGCGGCGATCTATGTCAACCAGTTCGCCGCGCCGCGCGAGCAAGCATTGGTAAAGCCAGTCATTGAGTTCATCCAAGCGATTCCCTCGGTAGTGCTTGGCTTCCTCGGAATTATGGTCTTCGGGACGATCCTTCGGGAAATTTCCACCCTCGATTCTCTCAATTGGATTCCTGGATTCCCGATCGACGAGCGCCTCAACATTTTCACTGCTGGCTGCCTACTCGCATTGATGAGCGTGCCGACGATTTTTTCCCTCGCCGAAGACGCGCTCAACAATGTTCCCGCGGCCTATGCCGAAGCATCCGAAGCACTTGGCGCCTCGCGTCTGCAGACCGCCTTCCGCGTGATGGTCCCTGCGGCCTTCTCTGGCATTCTCGCAGCCGTGCTGCTCGGCCTAGGCCGCGTGATCGGCGAAACAATGGTCGTGCTGCTAGTCGCGGGTAACCGCATCAAGATCCCCGACTTCAGCGAAGGGATCGGCGCATTCTTCCAACCCTCGCACACCCTCACCGGCATCATCGCTCAAGAGCTCGGCGAAGTGCCGCTCGGCAGCGTCCACTACCGCGCGCTCTTTGTGATCGGCATCACTCTCTTCATCACGGTTCTCGGCATCAATGCCACCGCCCACCACGTCCTCACCCGGTCGAAAAAATAAGCCATGTTCAATCCGGAAAACCTCATCCGCAAAGGACCGCCCAAAGGCTACTTCAAAGACGTCCTTGTCCGTGGCCTGCTGGGCGGCATCACCTATCTGATGGTGCTAATCGCTGTGTTGCTCTTTGCAAAAATCATCGTCGATGGCGCACCTGCAATCTTTACCTCAAAGTTCCCCTTCGTCGACGTCGAGTTCCTCACCGCAAAAAACGAAACACTGCATGTGTTCGATGATGCGAAGGGCACGCGCCACCAATTGCCTGCATCGAAGTACAGCGAGTATCTCAATGCCCATCCGGGTCAGGAAATCTACAACGAGCAGACCTTCTCCTACTCGGGCGGCGGCATCGCGGGCCCCATCGTCGGCACCGCGCTGCTGACCTGCGGCTCGATCATCCTAGCACTTTTCTTCGGCGTTTGCGCTGCGATCTATCTCGCGGAGTACGCAAAACAAAGCCCCTTCATCCATGCCGTGCAGCTCGCGATCCTCAACCTCGCCGGTATTCCCTCGATCGTCTTCGGCCTCTTCGGGTTTTCGGTGTTCGTCTTGGCCGCGCCGGTCATCACCGCCTCGCCGATCGACCGCTCGCTGCTGGTGCTGCCGCTTTTAATCGAGGGCTGGGCGCTCAGCTTCCAAGGCTGGAACTCCTCGCTCATGGCCGGCTGCGCGACGCTTGCTTGCATGATCCTGCCGGTGGTCATCACCGCCTCGGAAGAATCGCTACGCGCCGTCCCCCAAGGATTTCGCGACGCCTCACTGGCAATGGGCGGCACCCGCTGGCAGACGATCCGCAAATGCGTCCTACCCTTTTCGCTACCGGGCATCCTGACATCCTCGCTGCTGGCCATCACCCGCGTCGCCGGCGAGACCGCTCCTATCATGTTCACCGCCGCAGTTGCGGCCAAGGACGATCTCCCGTGGGAAGGGCTCACCAATCCCTTTGGCGTCCTCTCGTCACAAGTCCAAGCGCTGCCCTACCACATCTACACACTCGCCGCACGCATCCCGAGTTCTGAATACACCCAGCGCGCGCAATTCGGCTCGGTGCTCGTTTTCCTAATCCTCGTCGCCGTGCTCTCCTTCGGCTCGATGATCCTCCGCGCGAAAATGCGCAAGAAACTCAAATGGTAAATTCACCCGCAGTGGATACCCACCCGACCATGTCGACCGCCGTCCAGATCCAGAACCTATCGTTTGCCTACGGCTCAAAGCAGGCGCTTCACGATGTCAGCCTCGACATGCCCACCCGCAAGGTCACCGCGTTCATCGGGCCTTCTGGCTGCGGCAAGTCGACCCTCATCCGCTGCATCAACCGCATCAACGACCGCGTCGCCGCCGCGCACGTCACCGGCGGAACGATCAAGGTCCACGGTATCGATATTTACCGCGAGGACATCAACATCCAGGAACTCCGCCGCCGCGTCGGCATGGTGTTTCAAAAGTACAACCCCTTCGCCAAATCAATTTACGAAAATGTCGCCTACGGCCTGCGCATCGCGGGCATGACCAACCGCTCTGACCTCGACGACGCGGTCGAAAAAGCCCTGCGCAATGCTGCGCTTTGGGAAGAGGTCGGCGACCGAATTCATACATCCGCATTCGGACTTTCTGGCGGCCAGCAACAGCGCCTCTGCATCGCGCGCGCGATCGCCACCGAACCCGAGATCCTGCTCATGGACGAGCCCTGCGCCGCACTCGACCCGCTCGCGACGCTGCGCATCGAAGAGCTGATCTCCGAACTGAAGAAAAAATTCACCATCGTCATCGTCACGCACAACATGGCACAAGCCGCCCGCTGCTCGGATCAAACTGCGTTCATGTACCTCGGCAAACTCGTGGAGGTAGGCCCCACGATGCAAATTTTCGAAAATCCCTCGGAACCACAAACCGAGGCCTACATCACCGGCAGCTTCGGATGAACGCGACCACCAATTCCATGCAAGAATCCCCGGAAAAACCCGCCGCCAGCACCTCACAGGCCCGCAGCAAAAGCGCCGTGCAAATTCAAAACTTGAGCTTTAGCTACGGCTCAACTGAAACGCTCAAAAACATCACGCTCGATCTCGATCGCAACGCCGTCACCGCTTTCATCGGACCCTCCGGCTGCGGTAAGTCGACCTTGCTGCGCTGCATCAACCGAATGAACGACGAAATCATCGGCACCCGCATCACCGCCGGCAAAATCATCGTCGAGGACATCGACATCCACGACCCGTCGGTCGATGTGGTGAAGCTCCGCCGCGATGTCGGAATGGTGTTCCAAAAATCGAATCCCTTCCCGCGCAGCATTTTTGAAAATGTCGCCTTCGGCCTGCGCATGCGTGGAATCCGCAACAAGGCGGTGATCGAGCAATCGGTGGAAGAAAGCCTTCGCGCCGCCGCCCTGTGGGACGAGGTGAAGGATCGCCTCAACGAATCCGCGCTCGGCCTCTCTGGTGGGCAGCAGCAACGCCTGTGCATTGCTCGCGCTATCGCGGTGAAACCGCTCATCGTGCTGATGGATGAGCCCTGTAGCGCGCTCGATCCGATCGCCACCGCGAAGGTCGAGGAACTAATCTGGAACCTCAAGAAGGATTACACCTTCGTCGT
>CAIVXP010000112.1 GCA_903909905.1 Akkermansiaceae bacterium | reverse complement strand
CGAGGCCTACTTGAGAGGTCGCCTGACTCCCACTTCGGATCCTGACAAGGCGATCTTCTGGTGGAAGCGTGCTGCGGATGCCGGCGATGTGCTTTCAATGTCATTGATTGCCCGTTTCTATGAAGGGCAATTCGGATTTCCCGAGCTCAGGGATGTGAAGACCGCGCTCGATTACTACACCAAGGCTGCTGGCATGGGCAATCCGGCTGCAATGGCAGCTCTGGGCTCGAGACTTTTGAGCGGCGAGGAAAAATTCCGCGACGAGGAAAAGGGTCGTGATTGGCTCAAGAAGGCGATCGATGGCAACGAGTTCGTAGCCTATCTGGCCCTTGGTGACTACGAGGAGAATGTGAAGAAAAACCTCAAGGCCGCACTCAATCAATACGAGCGAGGAAAGGATGCGGGTCAGGTCGAATGCATGCTCCGCGTTGCCGATTTCTACACTCAGGGCAAGGGCGTGGATAAGGACGTCGAGCGTGGGGTTTCGATCCTTCGCAAAGCAGCCGAGTCCGGCAACCCAATTGCCAGCTTCCGTCTGGCGACGCAAGCCCTCTCAGAGGAGAAGCCCAACTTGCCTGCCGGATACGGTTACCTCTTGGCTGCCGCCAACGGAAACCTGCTCGAGGCACAAAACGAATTGGCCCTGCTCTATCTCTCCGGCAAAATGGGCGCCGCCGATCCTACGGCAGGCCTGGCCTGGTTGACCCGCGCCGCCCAAGGCGGATTCGCTCAGGCTCAATACAACCTCGCCGTTCTGTATGACAGCGGCGCTGGTGGAGTGGCGCGCAACATCGGCAACGCAGGCCAGCTTTACACTCTCGCCGCCAACCAAGGGCACGGGCCAGCAACTCTCGCGCTTGCGCGTTTGGTCAATGAAGGGATCGGAACCAAGTCCGAGCCGACCAAGGCCTGGGCGATTGCCACGCTCGCTGCCGAGCGCGGTATGAAAGAGGCCCCGAAATTTGCCGCTGAAATTGCCGATAAATTCGATTCCAAACAGCGGGAAGAAGCCAACAAAGAGCTTCAGAATTTGAAGTCGAACAAGCCCGCCGAGGCAGTGCCCGCAACAAATTCGAATAATTGATATCCTGCCGCTGCGAGCTCTTGCGTCTGTGCTTCGGGCTTGCCGCGTGATTTCGTCCGTACAGACTGTGGCAGTGAATATTCTTGTGACCGCCGGTCCCACACGCGAGCCGATCGATCCGGTGCGTTACATTGGCAACCGCTCGTCGGGCAAGATGGGATATGAAATCGCCGCAGCCTTTGCGCGCGAAGGTAACACGGTGCTGCTCGTTTCCGGGCCGACTTCGCTGGATGTGCCCGATGGCGTGGATTTTTTGCCGGTGGAAACCGCGGACGAAATGTACGGAGCGGTGGCGAGTCACATCGGGCGGATGCAAGTTGCGGTGTTTGCGGCGGCGGTGGCCGATTACAAGCCGTCCATGGCCGCAAAAGAAAAAATCAAGAAGTCTGCCAACACGCTCGCACTCGAATTGGTGCGCACGCCGGACATCCTCGGGTCATGCCGCAGCAGGCACGGCTTCTCCGGCACGCTGGTTGGTTTCGCCGCTGAGACCGAAAATTTGATCGCCAACGCCCGCGAAAAACTCACGCGCAAGCAATGTGACCTGATCATTGCCAACGATGTTTCTATGCCAGGCATCGGCTTTGAGTCGGATCAGAATGAAGTGAGCCTCGTCTATCCCGATCGCATCGATCAGCTTCCGCTTGCCAGCAAGCACGATCTCGCCCATCAACTCGTGCGTGCGATTCTGATGCTTCACGCCGAGAAAAACGCCGTAAACGACTGATTTTTTCACGCCTATGACCGATCTTGCCCTTGCCACCGATGCCGCGCTCGCCGCGGGCAAACTTTTGCGACAACACTTCGGCAGCGATGCGGTGGTTGATGAGTCGACGCAGCACGACATCAAGCTCGCGCTCGACAAGGAATCACAGGAATTGATCACTGGCATCCTGCTTGGCGCGCGTCCTAGCGACGCGCTTTATGGCGAGGAGGGCATTGCAGGAAATCAGGACTCTGATCGCCAATGGATCGTTGATCCGATCGATGGCACGGTGAATTTTTTCTACGGCATTCCGCACTTCTGCGTGTCGATCGCGTTGCGCGTCGCTGGTGAAATTGTGGTGGGCGTGATTCACGACCCGATGGTCGGTGAGACATGGACCGTGGAAAAAGGCGGCGTGCCGATGCTCAATGGCAAAGCGATCCGCGTGAGTGCCCGCACAAATTTTGGCGAATCCATTCTCTTCGTCGGCTGCGGCAAGGACGAGGCGGCGAAGAAGACCGGCATTGAGCGGTTCCAGCGAGCATCGTTGCGGGCGCGCAAGATGCGCATGATGGGATCGGCCGCACTCGGCATGGCCTACATCGCCAGCGGCCGCCTCGACGCCTACATCGAATCGCGCATCTCGCTCTGGGACATCGCCGCCGGCCAACTCCTCGTCGAAGCGGCAGGAGGCAAGGTCGAGCTCGCAGCGGTCGAAGGTCACGCCGACGCATGGTCGATCGTCGCAAGCAACGGTGTGTTGCCGCTTGCCGAAATCCTTTAATTTTCACGACAATTTTCATTCATTCCTCCTTACGACCATGATCGGAATCGGCTACGATGTTCATCGTTTTTCAGAAAACCGCCGCCTCGTTCTTGGTGGCGTGACGATTCCGCATAGTCACGGTTTGGAGGGTCACTCCGATGCGGATGTGCTTTGCCATGCGATTGCCGATGCGGTGCTTGGTGCGATGGGCTTGCCGGACATTGGTTATTATTTCCCGCCTGGTGATCCAGCCTGCGAGGGGATTTCTTCGCTGAAGATTTTGGAAAAGTGCCGTGATCTTGCGGCGGAGTCGGGCATGCGGATCGTGAATGTCGATTCGACCTTGGTGGCCGAGGCGCCGAAGGTGTTGCCGCATCGCGATGCGATGAAGTCGAACATAGGCGCCGCCTTGGGCATCGCGCCTGAGCGGGTTGGCGTAAAGGCGACGACTAACGAAACGATGGGGTTCATCGGTCGTGGTGAGGGTATCGCGGCAATGGCGGTCGTGCAGGTCGAGCCCTCATGAGGCGCCGCCGATGCGGGCGATCAATTCCTCACGCGTTGAGGGAAGCGCGCCAAGCGTTTCGCGCAGCGAGCTGGATGGCTCGCGTTTCTCGTGCAAGATTCCCAACATCGTGGCGAGCTCGCGCTCGAAATGCAGCAGCGCACGCATGGTGGGTTCATTAGTGTCGATGTGGTTGAGGGCGCGCACGAGAAGTTGGTAAAGCTGCGGCTCGGGGTGCTCGGGTTCG
>CAIVXP010000111.1 GCA_903909905.1 Akkermansiaceae bacterium | reverse complement strand
CAGCACGGCCGGCGTGCCGCCGGATTTGCGCGGAATCACCGCGCGGCGTAGGTGGCCGCCACGATCGATGAGGACGATCGACGGATCATGGATCCATCGGTCGTTTTCGAGGTGGGGAAACAGCGAGCCGTTGAGTTCGTTCTTCACGAAACGGTGAAGCGTTTTGGGTTCGTTGGTGCCGACCCACCATTGAGAAAGCTGAATGCCGTTTGCGTTGGCATAATCCGCGAGCGTCGATGTTGCCTGCTCGGCAGGGATCGGATTGAGGACGAGCGTGACGAGATGGAAATCCTGGCGGTCGGAAAATTTTTCCGCGAGGCGCTTCATGACTGCGAGGCTGCGCTGCGAGAGTTGCGGGTTGTTCGTGCTGACCAAATGGACTGCCCAGACTTTGCCGCGGAGCTCGAAGAGGTCGTGCGTTTTTCCGTCTTGGCGAACGATGCGAAGGTCGCGTTCCTGTTTGATGCGGTGGATGACGGCCGGGCGTGTGTCGGATGCCTTATCGAGCGACCAGCGGTGGTAGGCGGTGAAGATGATGCCGCCGCCGACGATCATGATCGCGACGAGGATCCAGGCGGTGAGCCGGAGCTTGCGTGGGTCGCGGATGGCGGGCTCGAGGTTGTCTGGCAGAGGCATCGGTTGGCAGTCTAGTGGATGCAGTAGGCTTGGCAAGCGGGAGCGGGAAAATGATGGTAGGGCGTGACCGGCCTCGGTCCGCCGAAGAATTTACCCTCTGCGGGGGAGTCGGCGCTGCGAGCCGCATCGCCCTACCGATTTGGAATGGTGGTAGGGCGTGACCGGCCTCGGTCCGCCGTAGAATTTACCTCTGTGGGGTAGAGTCGGCGCTGCGAGCCGCATCGCCCTACCGATTAAAAAAAGTTGGTGCGGGCCGCATCGTCCTACCGCATGGGTTTGATCGCCGGGAGTTCAGGCTCGGGGATCAACTTTGAGGTGAGGTCGATCGAGTCGTCGGTGATGCTCCAGCGTTGGTGGAGGTCTGTGAGCGATAAATTGGCGGAGAGGAGGCCATCGTGTTGGAGCCGGCGGGTGATCACCTTGAGGATGGCGAAGGCTGTGTCGCCGAGCTCCGCGTCGCTGCGGTTGCGGTGGATGCGGGTTTCGAGATTCGTTTGCGCGATGCGTGAGGATTTTCCCGCGTGGAGGAGATCGATCAGGTGGGCAATTTCCACGCCGTAGCCGGTGGGGAATGGCAGTGATTCGAGTGTGCTGCGGCGTGCTGCGTACTCGCCGGCGAGTGGCTGAATGATGTCGGCGAGCTCTGGGTAAAACATCGAGATGAGCGGACGCACGAGGATTTCCGAAACGCGGCCGCCGCCAGAGTTTTCGCGTTGATCGCCGTTGAGCAGCGGGCGCTGATAGAAGGCCTTCACGTAATCGATCGAGGTATCTTGCAAGAGCGGACCGACGAGACCGGTGACGAATCCGGTGTGGAAATTTGAGACATCGCCATCGAGGTAGCAGACGATGTCGCCGCTTGAAACATTGAGCGACTTCCAGAGGTTCTCGCCTTTTCCAGGGTGCGTTGGCAATGCGGGTGAAATTTCCGATGAAAGCATCACCTTGGCGCCGGCGGATGCGGCCATCTCGCGGGTGCGGTCGGTCGAGCCCGAGTCCATGACGATCAGTTCGTCGATGAGTGGAAATTTCTGCATCAACGCATCATGGATCGACGATACGATTGAGCCGATGTTTTGCTCTTCGTTGAGCGTTGGGATGCAGATAGAAATTTTTTGCGAGCCTTTGAGCGAGAGCAGGTGTGGGAGGTTGGCAAATTCCGAATGGTGGAAGCGTTGCATGGCGGCGATCATTGGATCATGTCGCGCGTGATTCCGTATTTGGCGGCGCAGCGTGGGCATTCGATGCGGATCTCGTCGGATCCGGCGAAGAGTTCGTCGAGGCGGTCGCGCCATCCGCCGAGGACGGGTAGAATTTTTTCCAGCGTGCATCCGCAATGGAAGCGGAAGCGGCGGGTTTCGAGGATTTTGATTTCCTCGTTTTGATCGATTTTTTCGACGGCATTGGCATCGAGCGCATCGAACCACTCCATGTCGCAATCCGGCTGGGCGGCGACGAGCGCAAAGTTTTCATCATCGAGGCGGAATGCGCGGGCCGGGCGTTGTTCCGACTGATCGTAAAATTGCGAGACCCATGCGACTGGGTCCTTGCCATCGACTTCGAGCGTCGAGGTGCGCGGTTCGTGGCTGTTTGGCGCGGTCGTTTGCGAATAGAAGAAATTGCGGTCGGGTTCGCGCACATCTTCGGTGAAGATGCGGCCGGTGATGGATTCCTGCGTTGAGCCGCCGGTGACGAAGAGGTTGAGCCGTGGCGCGCGGAGGTTCACGGTCCATGCGATCGTTTCCGCCCATGGTCTTGCGACCACATGCAGCGTGAGCATCGCGAGCGCGTCCTTGAGCATTTGGTCGAGTTCCGCCGAATGACGGATGCGATGCTGCATCAGGTGCAGGTAGTAATCCGTGTAGATCGGCGTGAACTGACCGCGCAGGACGAGGGCGTTGCGATGGCGCACGAAGACCGATTCGATTTTGGTGAAATCGTCGACGGCTTCCATGGTGTCTGGCGGTGGGTGATGAACGGACGGGGGCGTCCGTTCCCCTTAGGCTCCGGGGATTTCGATGAAGCCTTCCAGTTTGCGGATGCGGGTGGGGTGGCGCATTTTGCGGAGGGCCTTCGCTTCGATCTGGCGGATCCGTTCGCGGGTGACCTGGAACTGGCGGCCGACTTCTTCGAGGGTGCGGCTGTAGCCGTCCTTGAGTCCGAAGCGTTGCTCGAGCACTTCGCGTTCGCGTTCGGTGAGAGTGTCGAGTACATCCTTGATCTTGTCCTTGAGCATCGAGAATCCGGCTTCCTCCATCGGGTTATCGGCGGCCTTGTCTTCGATGAAGTCGCCGAATGAGGTGTCGTCGGAATCGCCGACGGGTGCCTGCAGCGAGATTGGTTGCTGGGCCATCTTGAGCACGGCGCGGACGCGTTCGACGGGGAGGTGGATTTCCTCGGCGATTTCCTCGGGTGAGGGCTCGCGGCCGTATTCTTGGACGAGTTGCTTCTGCACGCGCATCAGCTTGTTGATTGTCTCGATCATGTGGACCGGGATGCGGATCGTGCGGGCCTGATCGGCGATCGAGCGGGTAATCGCCTGGCGGATCCACCAGGTGGCGTAGGTCGAGAACTTGTAGCCACGGCGGTACTCGAATTTTTCGACAGCCTTCATGAGGCCCATGTTGCCTTCCTGAATCAGGTCGAGGAACGAGAGGCCGCGGTTGGTGTATTTTTTCGCGATCGAGATCACGAGGCGAAGGTTGGCTTCGACCATTTCGGTTTTTGCCTTGAGGGCCTCCTTGAGCCAGTGGCGGAGATTTTTATTGGCCTCCTCGAAGCTTTCGGGCGTGTGCCACGAGCGTTGTTGAAGTTCGCGAAGTTTCGTCACGAACTCCTTGTCGTTCGGGGTCGACTGAAGCTTGCGGGTGTACTTCCAGAACTTCTGCATCGACTCATCGACCTGTTCGCAGAAGTCCTCGACGATCTTTTGTTTGAAGTAGAAGCGGACATAAACGCGGTTGAGCGTTTGGATGTTTTTCTGGAATTCCTCCTCGAGCTTTTTCTTGCCGCGCGGGTTCTTGGCCGAGAGTTGGCGGAAGATGTCTTCGTTTTCCTGGTGGAGTTGCTTCAGTTGTTCGCAGAGCTTCGGCAGGCCCTTCATGTAGCGTTCGCGTGACTCGATCTTCTTGTCGAGGATCACGCGGTCGAAGCGCTCCTTGCCCTTGTTGAGTTTGTCGGCGAGATCGAGGTAGGATTCGGTGACGAAGCCGAAGAGGTGGAGGTGGCGAGCCACTTCGATTTCCGCGTCTTCGATGCGCTTGGAAATTTCCACTTCCTGTTCGCGGGTGAGCAGCGGGACTTGGCCCATCTGCTTGAGATACATGCGGACTGGGTCGTCTAGGATGTCGAGTTTCTGGTCTGCCTTGAGTTCCTCCTCCTCGCCGCCATCGTCGTCGCGTTTCTTATCCTTGAACCGGTCGACTTCCGAGGCGTCGATGATGTCGAACTCCATGTTGCGCAGACGCTCCATGATTGCCTCGACATCGTCCGGATCGACGAGGTCGTTGGGGAGGATCTCGTTGATGTCGTCGTATGTCAGGTATTCCTGTTCCTTGGCGAGCTTGATGAGTTCGCGGATCTTTTCCTGAATTTCAGGGGTGTCGATGCGGCGTTTTTTGGAAGCACCGGCCTTGCCTGACTTGGTTTCGGTTGCGGCTTTTTCGCCCTTGGCTGGGGTTGTGGCGGGCGGGGTCTTTGAGGTGGAAGAAGTTGCTTTTACTGCAGGCGCGTTAGGGGTTTTTGCCGTGGTCTTCGATGCGGTGGTAGCTTTGCCCGCCTTGGTGGGCTCGGGCTTTTTTGCTGGAGCGGTTTTAGCCGGTGCCTTGGTGGCGGTTTTGACCGGTGCCTTAGTGGCGGTTTTGACTGGTGCCTTAGTGGCGGTTTTGACCGGTGCCTTAGTGGCGGTTTTGACCGGTGCCTTGGCTGCAGGTTTTGCAGTGGGTTTGGTCGGTTTTTTGGCCGGCGCTTTGGCGACTGGCTTTGCTGCGGGCTTGGAGACTTTTTTGGCCGGGACCTTGGCAGTAGGTTTTTTCGCGGGTGCCTTGGCGGCGGTTTTTGCAGGTGCCTTGGCGATCGGCTTGGAAACTTTTTTCGCAGATGCTTTGGAAGCAGCTGGCTTGGGCTTGGCGGCTACGGCTTTGCTTTTTGAGGCGCTCGCCTTTGGCTTCGCAGCTTTCGACTTCGGCTTGGCAGTAGGCGATTTGGCAGCGGGTTTCTTGGATGAAGGCTTGGATGAGGGCATGGGTGATGGGCGCTGGAAACGAAGCGTGTGGGTATACCGCAGCTATTCTATGGGCACAACGGAATTTCCGCAGGCGGGCCGAACGAAACGGGAGCGATTTGGATGCGTCAAGGGCATTCTGAAAAATAAATTCTCAGCGCACCCACAGTCTTTAGGATTGATGCTTGGAGATCATCCTCGTGAGGTGATTTTCGGATTTGAATTTCCGCGCGGCTGGCGCACTTTGCGTGCCGAGATGATCACGCTTACCCAAAGAGCTGCTGCCGAGCTCAAAAGACTCCTGGCTTCGAAGGGCGAGGTGGAGGGGGGCGGGCTGAGACTTGCCGTGAGGAAGGGTGGTTGCGCTGGCTGGCAATATGAAATGAAAGTTGGTCAAGCCGAGGCTGGTGATT
>CAIVXP010000110.1 GCA_903909905.1 Akkermansiaceae bacterium | reverse complement strand
GCAGCACTTGCATCCCTGGTAGGGCGATGCGGCCCGCAGCGCCGAGGCTTTGAGGATTTGGAACCGCGAATGAACGAATGGACGCGAAAATGAAGATGTGATGTCTTTCACTCCGATTTGCATTTTTGGCTTTATCAGTTTTTGGCCAGCAATCTGGTCAACAGGCGGTGTGAGTTTTCGAATCCTATGGCCTTGTATGGAATCCTGTTCAGTCTTTCTTGGAGGTCCAAGGGCGTTTTATGTGGATTCTCTTCCCGATCGAATTCTGCGTAAAACTTGATCATTTTGACGGCTTCGGTCATGGAGCCGATCAGTGACTTGTTGCTGCGCTTGAGAATGATTACCTCTTGATTGAGACAATCGAAGTTGCCGTCGTGTTCCTGCCATGCTTTGGCAACTCTGGGTAGAAAGGCGTCGAGAAATGATTCGATCGATGTGAGCCCTTTGGCCGGCATGAGAATGGAAATCAGGCACGCGTCATTCATCATGATCACATACTCGATTCGGCCGATGCGAAAGCAATGACCGCTCCATGAGTCGAGACGGCCCGCCTGAATAACGGCCATTCCTTCCATGCTGAATTGGCATTTGATTCGGCTGGCGAGCTGTTTTGAAAGGTGAAGAATCATTTCATGATTGGCGGACAGTGACGGAAGGAATGAAAAACAGGTGTACTCATGCTTGCTCTTCGGAAAGGTCTGAATGATCGCCCGCCAGTTCGCGTTCGATTTGCTCGATGCTGGGCAGGCTGCTTTGCAGTTCGGGCGGCAAGGATTCCACCAATTGGTATTCTGCCACACCCAGCGGTTGGGCCTTGTCGCGCAGCGCGTATTCGGCCACCACCTTGTTTTTACTTTTGCAGAGCAGAAGGCCGATGGTCGGGCTGTCCTGCGGGTGCTTGATCTGCGCATCCACCGCCGTGAGGTAGAAACTCAATTGCCCGAGGTGTTCGGGCTTGAATTTCCCGGCCTTCAGCTCGATGACCACATAGCAGCGCAGCTTCAGGTGGTAAAAAAGCAGGTCGATAAAAAATTCCTCGCCGCCCACATCCATCAGCACTTGTTTCCCCACGAAGGCAAAGCCCGCTCCCAGTTCCAACAGGAAATCGGTGACATGCTTCACCAGCGCTTTTTCGATTTCCCGTTCCTGCGCCTCTTCGCCGAGGCCGAGGAAGTCGAAGCGATACGGGTCCTTGAGCGACTCTCGTGCCAGATCGGACTCCGGTTTGGGCAGTGTCAGTGAGAAATTCGTCACTGCCGCGCCGCTGCGCTCGATCAAGCGGGATTCGATCTGCATCACGAGGATGTTGCGTGACCAGTTGTGCTCGATGGCTTTTTGCAGATACCACTCGCGATCTTCCCGGGTTTTAAGCTTATCGAGAAGGATGCAATGGTGACCCCAAGGCAATTTGTCCAACAGCTGCTGGACAATTGGAAGCGGGTCAAATTGTCCAGCAGTCGTTGAATAAAGACCGCCATCCATTTGTGCACCAGCTGCTGCACAAATTCCAGTGTCCGGCCACGCTTCGGCAAACGCCCGCATATACATCATGTTCGTGCGCGAGAATCCCTTCATCTCGGGAAAATTCGTCCGCAAATCCTGCGCCAAGCGGTCGATGATCTTCGCCCCCCAGCCTTGTTGTTTCTGCTGCTCAAGAATTGCCCGGCCGATCTTCCAATAGAGGGATACCAAGTGGAGATTCAGCGCTTGCGTGGCACGTTGTTGCGCCTCGTGAATCTGTTTTTGATGGTCGCCCAGCCAATCAGAATAGCCGGCGGGTGCATCGCTGAGGCTGATTGGTTTGTCACTCATGTTTCGTGTGGCTTGTCTGGAGCTTAAATATCACCTTCGGTAGGGAAGATGTGCTCGAAAGTTAGGAGTTGGGTTGGATGCTGGGAAGCTGAAAGTAGAGTCGGCGCCGCGGGCCGCGTCGCCCTACCGAGAAAAAAGCGGACCTTTCGGAGAAAGGTCCCTGCCCAGTTTGCGCCCTCCGGGCGATTATAAAAGGAGGCGCGAAGCGCGCCTGACTGGAT
>CAIVXP010000109.1 GCA_903909905.1 Akkermansiaceae bacterium | reverse complement strand
TATCCTTGGCCTGGAAAATTCTGGTTACGCAACTGTCGTGGCCTGCGCACTGGGTTATCGATCGGCATCAGACAAATACGCCGAATTCCCAAAAGCCCGCTTCGATCGCTCACGCGTGATCGAGCATGTCGGCAAAGCCTGAGCCATCAGCCCTCAGGGCTTCTTCGGCGGAGGAACGCCTAGCATGTTCCATACTTCGGGAGGCAACGAATAGAGCAACGAATAAACCAACGCATAAGAATCCACGCGATCGCGATTGGTGCCCCTCACACCGACATGGATCGCCGGCAACTTGCCCATCGGCGTGTCCATGTCTCCACTCCTCACATAAAGCCTCTTCGCAATTTCATTCGCGACCTCATCGTAGGAATTCATTTCCCACTTATTTTTCAAGCCAAGCTCCTTGCCGAGACGAACCAACCTATCGTGCTCGGAAATTTTCACGCTCAACTCGCTGATCACCCTGTCGGTATCGCTCATCGACACCTTGGGGGTGATCGGAATCGGGACCCAAACCGGATGCGGTCTTGATTGTTTGTACAAATGATAAGCTGCCGACAGCCCAAGGCCGAAGACCAGCAAAAGAGCCGCACCACCGATCAAAAGCCGCCGTTGCATCGGGCATGGATAGCACCCAAGATACCCCATATCCAAGTCGGAATTTCATGGAATATCCAGCCACCACCGCCACCGTCGAAACCCTACCCAACGGGCTCACCCTCATCCTCCAGCCAGAACCGGCAAACCCGGTCATCAGCACCCAACTCTGGGTCGAGACCGGCAGCATGCACGAGGACCAACACCTCGGCTCTGGCATCTCGCACTTCCTCGAACACATGGTGTTCAAAGGCACCCGCGACTTCGACGCCGGCGAACTCGCCGCCACCGTGCAATCGGCCGGCGGTCACTGGAATGCCTACACGAGCTTCGATCGCACGGTCTACTACATCGATGGCCCCTCGGACTCGCTCGAGATGTTTCTCAAATGCCTCACCGGTCTGGTCTTCTTCCCCATCCTGCCGGAATCGGAATTCGAAAAGGAAAAAGACATCATCCGTCGAGAAATCGACATGGGTCTCGACGACCCCGACAACGCCGCCTCACGCCTGCTGTTTTCCACCGCCTTCCAACGCGACCCGCGCCGCCATCCAGTCATTGGCCATCGCCACCTCTTTGATCAAATCCAATACCACGACCTCACCACCTACCACCGCACGCGCTACACCACCGATCGCTGCTTCGTGGTAATCTCCGGCGACTTCGATCCGCAACAAGCCCGCCAATTACTCAACGATCTCACCCACGAATGCCAACCCGGTTGTGGCAAGGAACCCTTGCTCGCCGCCGACCCGCCCCAAATCGCACCCCGCTTCGCACGCGATACCTTCGCGGTCCCCGCGAGCAAGATCACATTGGCATGGAAAATTCCATCCATCGATCACCCGGACGCACTCGCACTCGATGTCCTCGCCACCCTCCTTGGCCGTGGGCGCTCGGCACGCCTCTACCGTCGCATCCGCGAGGAAAAAGGCCTCGCGCTGGAAATTTCCTCCTTCTCGTGGTCATCACCCGCACGCGAAGGGCTCTTCGCGATCAACGCCGAAGCGGAACCATCACTCTCCAATGATCTCGTCGATGCCGTGATGCTTGAACTTGCCGACATCCAAAGCTCCGACCTCAGCGACGAAATCGAAAAAGCGAAACGCCAAATCATCACCAGCCAGTTCCGCTCGCTCACCACTGCATCAGGCCGCGCCGCCGACCTCGCCAGCAATTGGCTCGAAGCACGCGACCTCGATTTCACACGCCGCCAGATCAATGCGATCAAGCTCATCACCGAAGCCGACATCCGCCGCGCCGCCACCCGCCTCACCCGCGAGCGACTCATCCACACGGTGATTGATCCACTCGATACGCCCGCGACATCGCAAGCCGCAAGCATCCGCCGCGAGAAAATCGAAGCCACCGTCCACACGCTGCCAAACGGACTCCGCATCGCGTTGCTGCCCGACCACCGCGTGCCGCTCATTCACATCCAAGCCGCCGTCCGCGCAGGCCTCCCATCGGAAACATCCGCCACCAACGGCATCAACCAACTGCTCGCATCCACACTCCCGAAAGGCACGACCACACGCAGCGCCGCAGCCATCGCCGTTTCACTCGAATCACTTGGCGCATCAGTCTCCGCTCACGCCGGCAACAACGCACTCATGATCCAAGCCGGCGGACTCGCCAACGACGCTGCGGAAATCATCGAACTATTCGCCGATGTGATGCTTAACCCTGCACTCAGCGATGAAGCGATCGCTCCAGAAAAAGCCAGCCAACTCGCCGCTCTCGAAGAAGCGCAACAGGACCCGCTGCATGTCGGATTTCGCGCCCTTCGCGCCGCGGCATTCAGCGGCACCAGCTATGGCCTCGAACCACTCGGCTCACTCGACAGCCTCGCGGCATTGAGTCGCAACTCACTGACCAAGCACCACGCACACCACTTCAATGCCAGCAATACGACCATTGCCATCACCGGCGATTTTGATTCGGCACACATGCTCGAATTGATCACCGAAAAATTCTCTGCCCTGCCCGCCGGAGAAATTTGGACCCCACCCGACACGATCGCCGCACAAGGTGCCGACCTCATTCATCACCTGCCGAAAAAACAAGCGGTCATCACCATCGGCTATCACGGCGCGTCCGCCATTTCGCCCGATCGACGCACGCTCGCCATGATCCACGAATACGCCTCCGACATGGCAGGCCCACTCTTCACCCACATCCGCGAAAATCTCGGCCTCGCCTATCAGGTCGGTGCCAGCCAATTCCACGGCTACGACAGTGGCCTCTTCATGTTCTATGTCGCAACCTCGACGGAACAGGCAGCCCTCGCACGCATCGAGTTGCTCAAAGAAATTGAAAAAATTGCACACAAAGGCATCCCCGATGCCGCTTTCGAACGGGTGCGAGCCACCCTCATCAGCAGCCTCGCGATCCAACAGCAATCCCTCGCACGCACCTCGCAAAACGCCGCACTCAACCTAGTTTTTGGCCTACCCATCGATGAAGACCAACGCACGATCGAAGCTTACCGCCGCATGACCCCAAAAATGATCGCCGAAACTGCAGACCAAATTTTCTCCCAAACAGCCACCATCGCCACCGTCATGCCGGCACATGCTGAAGCTTGAAACCATCACCCCCATTTTCATGAATCCCACTGAGACAAAACAAGCGACCGAGATCGAAGTCGAGGTGGTGAATGTTTCAAATGCTCCCCTGCGCGAGGAAAAAACCCGCGACGCCCCGCATGTCCATGGCCCATGGTGGTCCAACCTCGGTCAAAAATTCAACGCCCGCTCGCCCGTCCAACGCATCCTCATCGGGCTGGCTCTTATCCTCGGTATAGGATTCGTGCTCGCCGCCGGATTGATCCTTGCCGCCATTGCACTCATCGCCTTCATCCTCCGCCGCATCAAACGTCTGCTCACGCCCTGACTTTTCAAACCCGGATAGAGCAGGCACAGGGCATTGATTTGCTCCGCTCATTCCTCCGAATCGGACTTGCGGATCTCCCGCATCCGGCTCTCCAGTCAATGGCTAGCTTCTGTTTGGAGTTTGAACTAGGCATCGCAGCCTGTCAGCGTTCGGTTGATATCCGCCACGGGCCGCCCTCCACCCCGTCTCACGATGCCGCAGGTGCTTATCGGGCACGCTACCCACTCGCCCATTAAAATGCCACATCTTCTCTCTCCCAGTCGCCTCTAACCAATAAATTCTAACTATTCCCTCCTCAAACCATCTGCGTCTCAACCAGCAAGCGGTACATCCCTTGTTGCTCGACCATTTGATCGTGCGTGCCGCTCTCGACGATGCGGCCTTGATTGAAAACGAGGATCCTGTCCGCGTGTCTCACGGTGGAAAGCCGATGCGCGATGACGATGCTGGTGCGCCCATGCATCAATCGCTCGAGCGCTTCGTTCACGAGGCGTTCACTTTCGCTGTCGAGTGCCGAAGTGGCTTCATCGAGCAACAGGATTCGCGGGTTCGCCAGAATCGCACGGGCGATGGCGATGCGCTGACGCTGCCCCCCGGAAAGTTTCACGCCACGCGGCCCCACCACGGTTTCCATGCCTTCGGGAAGGCGCTCGATGAACTCCGTCGCATTGGCCAATCGGCAGGCCTCGCGGATCTCATCCTCCGTGGCGCTGGTTTTTCCGTAGCCGACATTTTCGCGGATCGTGCCACCAAACAACAAAACCTCCTGCGGCACGATCGCCATCTGCGAGCGGATCGCGCGTAGTGAAATTTCCCCCGCCTCGCGACCATCAAATAAAATCCTGCCAGCCGCGGGTTCACCGAATCCAAGGATCAGCGAAAGCACGGTCGATTTCCCCGCACCAGAGGGTCCGACCAAGGCGACTCGCTGACCCGGCTGCACGGCAAACGAAAGGTCGTCGAGCACGCGCGCCTCCGGCCTCGACGGATAGCGGAATGAGACCCGCTCGAATTCCACCGCGCCGCGCAACACCGCTTGGTCATCGCCATCCGCGCGCTCGGGCTTGGCATCGAGCAATTCCCTCAAGCGTTCAGTCGCGCCCGAGGTCTGCTGGAACTGCGAAACAATTTCGGGAAACGATCCGAGCGATGCGCCGACGAAGATCGAAAACAAAATGAACGATGCAAAATTCGTCCAAGTGATCTGCTCGGTCGCCAGCATCCGCGCACCCTGCCAGATCACCATCGAGATCGTGCCGAACAAGGCAAAGATGATGAATGCCAAAAACGCTGCGCGGCTGCGCGCACCACGCGAGGCGACATGAAAAAACCTTTCAAGCGCCGAGCCGTAGCGCCGCGATTCGAAGTCTTCATTCGCAAACGCTTTCACATCCGCCATGCCCTGCACGGTCTCTTCAATCACCATTCCCGCCTCGGCCAGTGAGTCTTGGGCGGACTTGGAATACGCCCGCACTTTCCTGCCGAAAAATGCCACCGCCAAAACCACCACCGGCACGCTCGAAAGCATGATCAGTGAAAGTTTCCACGATGAGATGAAAATGAATATCAAGCCACCGATAAGAATCACGCTCTGCCTCACCGCCTGCGGAACCGTGTTGAGCAGCGTGTCGCGCACCACCCCGAGGTCGGCCGATATGCGATTGCTTAACGCACCCGCGCGTTGTTCGTGAAAGTACGACATCGGCAAGCGCAGCAGATGCCGATAAAGATCCGATCGCAGGTTGTTCAGCGCCGATTCGCCCGAGCGGATGAATCCCTGCACGCGAAAAAATGCCACCACCGCCTGCAGTCCCAGCACCGCCAACAACTCGAGCACGATGCGGTTCGAGCGCTCAAGGATCAGCGCCGGATCCACCGAGCGCCTCAAGGCATCCGACGGACTTCCCACCAACTCCTTGAGAAAATACGGAAACGCCAGCGACAGCATAGCCGTGAGAAAC
This sequence comes from Akkermansiaceae bacterium, assembly GCA_903909905.1. Taxonomy (GTDB): domain Bacteria; phylum Verrucomicrobiota; class Verrucomicrobiia; order Verrucomicrobiales; family Akkermansiaceae; genus Luteolibacter. The sequence continues at coordinate 2,776 of CAIVXP010000109.1, read as the reverse complement.
AAGGCCAAGAGCGATGGAAAAAACACCGCTTTTTCCCGCATCAGGTAGCCAAGGATCCATCGATTCGACGAGATGCATGGCTTGCGCGGGGAATCGGACATGGGCGAGTGTGGGACGATCAACGGACTCGCGTCAATGACTCAACACCCGCAGCCACAAGGCGCTCTAACGCTTGCGGCGCAGCGCCAACGCAAGCACGCCAAAGCCACCTAACAGCATCGACGACGGCTCAGGCACCAGCGTGCCGGTCAGCGCGGTAATTTCCGAACGATAGGCGTACACATTGGTGAAAAATGTGTAGTCACCATAACCGGCAGGGTTCGCCAGCGCGTCGGCATCCGGACCATCCGCGGTCGCGTAGGTTACACCACCCAATTTCCAGCTGCCTTGGTTGAAAATGAAGGCACCCCCACCGGAGTCACCCAGCGCGGCCTGACCATCGATGCCCGTGCCAAGCCCCGGCGCATCAAAATCCGTGACGAGATATTTGGCGCCTGCCGGATCGGTGTAACCGAACTCCACCTGATTGAAGCCCCAGCGCATCGGCACGGTGTCGCTTGTGCCCGGAGTACCCCAAGAGTAAGGCGCGGTGACATCCTCCGAGCCCGTGCCTGCACCCAAACGCATGCCACGCCCTGCCATGATGAGCAATGAACCAACTTCCGGGGCAGAGTCGATGATCTCCACCTTCGGCAGCGATGGAACGGGGTTGCTTCCCGTCACGGAAAATTTGTACAAAATCAAATCGGTATTCACGCTCGACGAAACAATGCGTGTGCCGTTCACATTCGAATTCGCCGGCTGCGGATCGATGAAGGAATAGGTGTAGCCACCAATCTTAACGCCGGTCCCTTCGGTGATGTGTTCGGCACTGAGCACCCAACCTTCCATCGTGTTCGCGTTGTAGCCGAGGTAGATGCCGCTGGCGTCAGAATATCGCAGCATATTTCCGAAGTAGGGAAATACTGGCAGCGCGCTGTTTTGCAAAACCGTCTGCAAGCCGGCCTCGCCCGCGTTGTTGGTGCCATCGCCACTGCTACCCCCGACAATGATCGCCGATGCCGGGCCGGCCATGGCCAGAGAAGAGATCAACAGCAACCGCAACACGCTATGACTATCGGTAAAAGGCACAATGCAATTAAACCACGATGCCCGATCATGTCAAGAAAAGGACTGGGGACGAGCCTTGAGGATCGCCTTGGTACTCGGCCCATGCGATTCGCATGAGGACAAATGCCCGCCAGATCATCGCCACCACCCAAGTTAACGAATCATAGCAAGAACCCAGGACCTTACCTGCCAGCCTGCTTGCCCCACGAATCCTTGAGCGCCACGCTTCGATTGAAAACGGCTTTTTTTCCCGGCTGATGCTCAAGCTCATCGGCCACGAAATACCCGACGCGCTCAAACTGGCAGGAAAAACCAGCCTCTGCCGCGAGCAGCAAAGGCTCGACCTTGGCGGTGATTTTTTTCAATGAATGCGAATTCAAAACCGAGAGGAACCCGCCCTCTGCCGCATCGGGATCCTCGACGCTGAATAGGCGGTCATAGAGCCGCACCTCGGCATCGACACCGCTGGCGGCATCAACCCAATGGATCGCCGCACGACACTCGATACCCTCCGGCGCATCGACCCCGACCGTGCTAGGGATGATCTCTGCACGGATCAATGAAACCTGCCCATCGTAATCCTTCTCATAGGAAACGCAGCGGATGATGTGGCCCCCGCGCAAACGCACGCAACGGCCCGGCCCGAGACGGAAAAATTTCTTTGGCGGATCCTCCATGAAGTCCTCGCGTTCGATCCACACCTCGCCACTCATCAACACCTCGCGCTCACCCATCTCCGGGTTCTGCGAATGATTCGACACCAACGCTTTTGCCAAGGGCTCGGACGACCAGTTCTCCAGCACCAACTTCACCGGATCCAACACCGCCATGCGGCGCGGCGCGGATTTGTTGAGATAGTCGCGCACCTCGAATTCCAACAACGCCACATCGGTCGTGCCATTGAACTTGGTGATGCCGATGCGCTTGCAAAAATCACGAATTGCTGCTGCCGGATACCCACGCCGACGCAGGCCGGAAATCGTCGGCAAGCGGGGATCATCCCAACCATCGACATGCCCCTCCTGCACCAACTGCAGCAGTTTGCGTTTGCTCATCACGGTGTAGGTCAGATTCAGCCGCGCGAATTCGATCTGACGCGGCTTTGATGGCACCGGGCAGTTCTCGATGAACCAATCGTAAAGCGGTCGATGGTTCTCAAACTCAAGCGTGCATAGCGAATGGGTGATGTGTTCAAGCGCGTCTTCCAACGGATGCGCGAAGTCATACATCGGATAAATGCACCAGGCCTCGCCAGTGTTGTGATGCGGCGTGTGCATGATGCGATAAAGCACCGGATCGCGCATGTTCATGTTGGGTGATGCCATGTCGATCTTTGCCCGCAGCACGCACTCACCCTCCTTGAACTCGCCTCGGCGCATCTTTTCAAACAATGCGAGATTCTCCTCAACCGAACGATCGCGGCACGCGGAATGCGTGCCGGGAGTGGTGAGATTGCCACGCTTGATCCGCATTTCCTCGGCCGACTCGTTCTCCACATAGGCCTTGCCGGCCTTGATCAGATGCACCGCGCATTCATGGAAAAACCCAAAGTAATTGCTCGCGAAATAGAGGTCATCGCCCCAATCAAAGCCCAACCAACGAACATCACGCTTGATACTCTCGACATACCCGGACTCCTCCTTCTCCGGATTCGTATCATCGAACC
>CAIVXP010000108.1 GCA_903909905.1 Akkermansiaceae bacterium | reverse complement strand
GGTGATTGATTGCCGTGGTTATGCCACGCGGTTTCCCGATGAGGCGCAGCATGAAACGGCCGAGAGGCTCAAGGCGGCGGGCATCGAGCTGGTATGCCTTGCGGGATTTTTGCGTTTGGTGAAACGGCCTTTGCTCGATGCGTTTCCGCAAAGGATTCTCAACATTCACCCATCGCTGTTGCCGGCCTTTCCCGGGCTTGAATCATGGAAGCAAGCGCTTGATGCGGGCGTGAGCGAAACCGGGTGCACCGTGCATTATGTCGATGAGGGCATGGATACCGGACCGATTATTTTACAGGAGCGGGTGCCGGTGATGCCGGGAGACAGCGCCGAGTCGCTGCACGCACGGATCCAGGTGGTCGAGCACCGCTTGTATCCCGAGGCGATCCGGATCGCTGGTCGATAAAAGGAATCACTCGAGCCCGCGTTCGGCGACTTCGTCTTCGTCCCAGCCGAGGTAGTGGCCGAGTTCGTGAAGAAAGGTCGTGCCGACTTCATCGCGAAAGTCTTGCTCATCGCGATCGGCCCATTCCCAAATATTGGCGAGAAAGAGGCGAATGCGCGGAAGGTCTGAGGGATCAGCTTCCTCGTAGACCGGCGGACCTTCAAAAAGCCCGAGTTCGTCGCCCACGAGCTCATGATCGAAAGGGCCTTGGCCGGGTTTTTCCTCCATCGAAACAGGCAGTGAAGTGGCAGCCTCGCGGACATCATCGGGCAAAGCCATCAGCAGGCCTTCGATTTCTTCCTCGGCCCATTGCTGGAGGGTTTGGGGGGTCATGGAGGAATGATTAGAGTTTCAAGTTTCAAGTGGCAAGTGTTCAGAAGACGCAAGACGCAAGACTTGAAGACGGAAGATGAAGATGTGGCTTCATTTTCAAATTTGTCGCTCATAGGCATCATGTCGACCGATGAAAAACCAGACGATCATTCCTTCGCTCTCAACACCAAGGGCCCGGTGATCGCGATCCACCCGGGCGGACCAATACGGACCGACTCGTTTGAAATGCAGTGACGGATGCCAATGATCTTCCAGCCAAAGGCGAAACTGTTTTCGCGCCTGTCGCCTCACATCCGGCGCCAGTGCGGCGAACTGCTTACGAAATGCGGTGCTCGTCGAGGACTTCGTGCAGCGGGATGGATTTGCCCTCTTTCAGTTCCTTCAATGCTTCTGCCGCGAGTTCATCGAAGTCGCCTTCTCTCACCAATGCGGTGAATTTCGTGTCCACCGCACGCGCCGCCTCCGCATCCACTTGTGCCGCAAGTGCAAGCAACTCGTCGTCCGGCAGTTTCCGGATTTCACCCATTAACTCGGCGATTCCCATTGGCTGATGCTACCTCATGACATGCTTGCCTGCAAGTCCGCAGGTCGGCGGCGTGGGTTTATCGAAATCCCACCCGCAGAGAAGGCTTGGAATCATTTCACGGGGTGTTGAGGATGCTGGCATGAGTTATCGCAAGTCGCCGGGTGACATTGAGGGCATGCCGCCGGGAGTGGGGCACATCATTGGCAATGAGGCGGCCGAGAGGTTTTCGTTTTATGGGATGAAGGCGGTGCTGGCGGTTTTCATGGTGCAGTACCTGCACCACATGGGAGGTGCCGGAGGGGCGCGGATCAGCGAGGTCGAGGCGACCGAGAAGGTGCATTTGTTTAACGGCGCGGTCTATCTGACGCCGCTACTCGGGGCCTTGATCGCCGATGCGGTGGTCGGCAAGTACCGCACGATCATGGTGCTGTCGCTGGTGTATTGTGCGGGTCATGCCGCGCTGGCGGCGATGGGGCTTACGGGTGATCCGTATGTTTGGCTGATGCTTGGATTGGGGCTGATTGCGTTGGGGTCGGGTGGGATCAAGCCCTGCGTGTCGGCGCATGTCGGCGATCAGTTTGGTGCCAGCAACGCGCATCTGCTGCCGAGGGTTTTCAACTGGTTTTATTTTTCGATCAACATCGGTGCCTTTGTGTCGATGTTGCTGACGCCGTGGTTGCTCGAGTGGTATGGTCCGCATTGGGCCTTTGGCGTGCCGGGGGTCTTGATGGCATTGGCGACATGGGTGTTTTGGGCGGGGCGCAAACGCTTCGTGCATGTGCCGGCGGCGGGCATGGGATTTGTGCGCGAGGTGTTCAAAGGTGGTGGCATCCGGGTGATGCTTAAGCTGCTGCCCTTGTATGTCTTTGTGGCGATGTTCTGGGCCTTGTTCGACCAGACCGGCTCGACCTGGATTTTCCAATCGCAGGACATGGATCGTCAGTTTCTCGGATTCGAGTGGTTGCCCTCGCAGGTGCAGGCGCTCAACTCGGTGTTTGTGTTGCTGTTCATTCCGATTTTTTCGCATGGGCTTTATCCGTGGATGGATCGCGTGTGGTCGCTCACGCCGCTGCGCAAGATCGGGATTGGCCTTTTCATCATGACCACATCATTCGTTTTGGTGGCGAAGATCCAGCAATGGATCGATGCCGGCGAGCGGCCCAATATTTCGTGGCAGATTCTTGCCTTTGCGTTGCTGACGGCGGCTGAGGTGATGGTGTCGATCGTGGCCTTGGAATTTGCGTACACCCAAGCGCCGCGAACGATGAAGTCGCTGGTGATGTGCTTTTATTTGGGCGCGGTGGCGATGGGAAATTTCTTCGTCGCGGGCGTGAACCACTTCATCCAGATCCCTGAGGCGGCGCTTGAGCAATTTGAGAAACATCATGCCGCTGCGAGCGAAAGAAAGAGCTCGGGCATCATTACGGTGGCGGGTCATGATGGCGTGACAGGAACGATGGATGACATCGGCGTTGAGTTGATCGATGGCGCGGTCGCATCGCTGAAGATTCCCGGTGAGGAAATTTATCATCAGGCCGCGGATCGGATTGGCGAATTGGTGATCGCGAGAGGCGGAAGTTTTCCGGCGGAGCGCGTGCTCAACGAATCCGTGTCGGGTCTGCGCGATCCGTGGGGCAATCCGCTGCGCGTCGAGTTGCTCAATGCGTCGCGGCTGCGGGTGATCAGCGATGGGGCGGACCGCAAGAGCGGCACCAAGTGGGATGCGGGCTTGATGATCGAATTACCGGAAAAACCACAGAAAAAAAAGGCCTCATGGGCGGACCGCTTGCGTCCGGCCGAGACATGGCTCGAGCGGCACAAGCGTGAAAGCGGCATCGGCGAAGTGGCCGCGCAGAACGCGCCCGGCGGGAATTCGCGCAGCGCGTTTTGCGGTGGTCAAACGAGGTTGCGTGGCGCGACCTACTTTTGGTTTTTCGCGGGCCTGATGCTTCTCACATCGCTCGCGTTTGTGCCGTATGCCTTGTGGTACCGGCCAAAGACATGGCTGCAGGACGCGTGAGATTTTTTCACCAGCGGCATGCGCGAGGTCTGGGAAACCATCTTTATCATTTGCCAAACGCGCTGCTTATTTCCTTCAGCGAGACGCCCAGCACGGCGCGTGCGATCGGATCGAGCGAAGCGGCATCGCCTTGGAAGTGGATGGTGTCCTGAACATGCGTGAGTGCCTGGCTCGGCTTCAAAGGGAGCGCCGGTGAGGAGGTTTCAAGCTCATAGAAGGGCCCGAGCGGCGGCTCACCCGGTGTGGCGGGGCCGTCGTTGTAGGCATTGATCAGATCGCCGGCGTAGGGATCGGCGTGGTCTGCCCATTGCGAGCGTACATAGGGCAGCTCTGCCGCATTGGTCGGCACATCGCAGCGAACGAGAGTCAGTGTGCCGCGAGCGGCATCATAACTTCCGGCAATGCCTTTGGTGCGCCCCGGCGGCACGCCGATTTTGGAACGATATTCGCCATCACCCTTGTAAAATACCGCCTTGTCCGTGGCGATCAGGCGGTCGCTTTCAAGCGGGCCAAAGTAGTCCGAGTTTACGGCGTTTCCGGGGCCATCCTTGAGTGGGATGACCATGGTGACCTCGGGTCCGTGTTTGAACATGCCAAGCAGCCAAATGGATACGAGTCCGTCTTCCTTGGTCCATGCCGCATCGCCGCGGTTGGTCACTTGGTTGGTGCTGCGGTAGGCGACAAATTTCACTCCATTCGGAATGGAAGTCTTGAGCGCTGCAGAGACCGAGGCGGGGTCGAGCAACTCCACCGTGCGGCGGATGCCCATTTGCAAATTTGTGCCGGCGCGGTTGACCAGTGAAGCGTCCTTGTTGAACTCGATGCGCTTGGCGTCGCTGGCTACGACTTCGAAGGGCTCGGTATCGATCAGCGCAGGCGTGATCCAGTTTTCAAAGGTGTAGGGAACGGCGGGTGGGAAGAACAACGCGTATTGGCCACCTTCCGGGCCGAGCCAGAATCGTTCCTCGCCACCAAAGATATGAATGTGACGCGCGAGGCCGTTGCGTTGTTCCTGTGGCAGGATGCCGGTTTTCACATTTTCACGATGGATCCAGCCGAGGCTCTCTCCCGTGTCGCCACCGATGCTGGAAGTCATCACCCGTCCTTGCCATGCCGGTGCCACGGCAACCCGAGCGCCGCTTGTAGCGTCTTGCAGCACATGAATCTCCGTATGTTGTTTGAGAAACTCAAGATCCGCTCCGAATGTCGTTGCGGCATTGGTTTCGATGGTCGTTTGTTCGGTCGTCGCTTGGTTGGATTTTTTGCAGGCGACCAGCAAGCTCGTCGCGGCAATCAGTGTGAAAAATTGATATATTTTCATGTGATGTGATTTCATCTTTTTAGTGATTTGAGCCCGTGTGTGAAAATGCGAAAATCATGGGATTTCAGTAGACTACATGGGGTACTCCGTCATTCCAGCTGACATCCCAAAAACGGATATGATTTCCAAAACTTTTCCACTCGAATGCGGAAAAAATCGTGCGATTGCCATGCTCGACCACTTCCCATCCGGACCAGAGTCCTGGTGCGGGCCAATGAAACGGAATCGGGTTCCAAGGCCCCTTTTTGGGGTTGGTCGTCCTGAGCAATTGTTTGCCGTAAGCACTGCTAACGAACATGTAGAAATATTCGCCGTGTTGAAAAACGCGCGGGCTTTCCGGCTCTTTGAAAGTTTCCACTGCGGGGCCGTGATCCTCCCAGTCGATGAGATTTTTCGACACCGCCAGCGCGATGGCGCCTTTGCCAGCGCTTTTTGAGGTCGAGACCATGGTGAAGAGCAGGAACTCGTCACCGTATTTGATGACGTGCGAATCGCGGCAGTCGATGTAACCATCGGCACGACGGTCGGCCCACGGCGGGGCTTCATAGATCGGGTTGCCGGGATGCCGCTCCCAATGAAACAGGTCCTTGCTCGTGGCGAGACCGATCGTTTGCTTTCCTGGCACCCGGTCGTCGAACCCCGTGTAAAACATGTGGTAGGTGCCATCGTGCTTGATGATGGACGGGGCGGAAACGACCATGCCCTCCCACGATCCCGGCACCGCGTTCAGCACGCGCGGATGGTGTTGCCATGTTTTGAAATCTTTCGAGGTTGCGTGGCCAAAGGCCTTCTCGTTACCCGCCTCGAACCACTGCTGCGATTCTCCGGCATTCCCTACATTATAAAATAAATGGAAGGTATCACCTTCCTTGAAGACATAGTAGTCTTTGAGGTATTCGCCCTCGCGAGAAAACTCACCGATTTTGTGATCGATGACAGGCAGCGGTCCTGCCGCGACAGGTTTGTGAGCCACATCCTTGGAGGGTGAAAGAAAAAGCAAGCCGCCGACAGTCGCCACATTTTTATCGGCTTGCACCCGTAGCGAAATTTCTGATCCCTCCTTCAAGCGGGGCAGCTTCCAGATCAACCAGTCGGGTGTTCCATCGGGTGTGACCGTGGCCATAGGTCCTAACTCGCCATCGATTGCGAGGCTGATTCCACGCGGCGCATAGTCTGGTCCGCCAAGGTTGTCGGTCAGCACCGCTAGCTTGAGTGTCGAAGGGGCATCGGAACCAATGCGGATTGAGATCAACTCGGTCTGATCGGAGGCGCTCTCAAGGGTTAGTGATCCTTCGAGAGATTCTTTGTCTTGCGAGACCGGAATCGTGGCATATCCGGCGAAGTGTGCCACGCGTGCTCCTGGTGCAACTGCCATTTGCGCGACATAGGTGGGCAAATTTTCTGACCGGTGCGATGTGTCACCAAACCCGTCCGCCAATTGGCTCGAGCCAAAAAACATCCAACCATTGACGCGCATTCCTTTTCCGAATGCCTCCGTCGCACGCGACGGATCCGAGGCATCGCGCCATTCCGTGATACCCTCTGCGCGGCTGACATCGGCACCCGGCTTGGCGGCAAAAACCTGCGTTTTGATCATCAATGCAAAGATCACTGCAGGCATCATGTAACCCAAGCACTTGCCGCCCCGGCGTTCGCTCAGCTTGTTCGAAGCAGCCGGATGAAAAGTAAAGTGACGGATGTTGGATACTGGAATCGATTCGATTTGCATGGTCATTGGTTTGTTATTTCTTAACATGCCACAATTGGAGCGGAATGCCTTTGCCTTGGTGACAAGTATCAGGGATGGGATGCCAATCGTGAATCTTCGCGCGCGGGATTTTTGAAGTCCGATCATGCGCGGCCGAGTTTTCCGCGCCGAAGTTCAAGCTCCTCTCGGATCTGGTAGGCCCGTTTTTCCGAGATTGGATAGATCCATGTCAGCAGGATCGCTGCCACCACCGCTGCGGAGGGCACGATGATGTCCATGAGGCGCATGACCAGAATGGTGTGTTCGCTTTGTGCGCCACCGATTGACTGTTGAAAACCGGTGAGATTGATGAGCAATCCGGAAAGTGCAAAGGCAAGGGTGGTGCCGAGTTTCATGAGCCATGCATACATGGCATTCAAGGCGCCTTCGTTGCGATTGCCGGTTTTGGTTTCGTGCAGGTCGCAGACATCTGCCAACATGGAGCTGGCGATTGTCCATAGCGCGGAGAACCCCAAGGCGATGAATAACGGGGGAATGAGAAACAGCCACGGGTGCGCCGGAGAATAACAGAACCACTTGATGAGATTGCCGGCCAACGCGAAGAACAGCGCGATGATCAAGGTTTGGCGTTTGCCGATACGGGTGGCGGCGAATCCCACGATTGGCACGAAGAGCAAGCTGCCCACCTGCCACACGGTGCCATTCCAGCCAACGAGCATCGATGCCGCCTTTTCATCGCCGCCGAAGATGTAGTAGATGGCGATGTAGGTGGGCAGACTTGAAATGCTGAAAACGCCGAGGCACATGAAAAATACGATGCTGCCGAGAATCAGGAACGCACGGTTGGCGAGCACCGCCTTGATCTGGGGCAAGAATGGTTCTGGTTGGTGAGTAGCCTGCGCGGCTGTTTGTCGCTCGCGGCAGAATGCCACCGCAACAAGTGCGAGGGCGGTCATCAGAATCGCCATGCCGACAGCGACCCAACGGGCACCCGTGATGCTGTCAGGAAACACCGGCAATTTGATGAGCGCGTACAACCACGAAAGAAGGATGGCCGCCGCCGCACACCAGAATGCGTTGGTCGCCATCAACCTCGTTCGCTCATGATAGTCGGCCGTCATTGAAAGCCCCAAGGCTCCCCACGGCACCGCAAACAGCGACATGAACACATAAAAAACAACCGACAGGGCCAGGAAATACCAGAATTTCCCCATCTCACTCCATGCGGCGGGAAGCCACCAGAGGGCCACAAAAAAAAGCCCGGCACCCATGGCGCCCACGAGCATGAATGGCTTGCGTCGACCCCAACGCGAGCGGCAGTTGTCGGATGATGCGCCAATGAGAGGATCGAAAAAGGCGTCGATGAAGCGGGGAATGGCCATGAGCAGGCCGACGAGCAAAGGATTCATTCCCATGGCCACATTCAGAACGACATTGCCCATGTTGCCGATGGCGTTGCCCATCAGGGTGTAGGACATTCCTCCCGCGGAATACCCGGTCTTCTCGGACAGTGGCAGGCGGTCCTCAGGCTTGGTTTGATGATGCCCGCCTCGATGGGATTGGGTTTCTCCGGACGGGGTGGACGTCGATTGGCTGCGGTTTTCTGACATGGATAAATTTGCTGGGGTGATGGAGCGAATAAAGGTGTTTCCCGCATCCATGCATGCTGCCTTCAATACTTCCGATTTGTGAATATTCGTGCCTTTGCCCCAGTGCCAAATCCAATGACGCGGATGCCGTAAGGGGCAGCATCAGTGGTCTGTGTCGACGAACTCGTGGCACATTTCTGGTGTTAGCTGGCGCGGTAACAAAGGCGGGAAAATGCCATGATCTATTATGTTTTGAGCTGATCGCCACGCCCTCATGTCAGACCATCAACAAGATTTTACCGCGCTTTCTGGATCCGAAGTCGAAATTGAGGCATTCGGCGTCCCTGGCACACTCGGGCATTTGGCCGCAGCCTTGGCGAATCCGCCTGATGTGCACATGGCGCATGAGGCATTCTGGATCCCGAATCCTCCGCGCGAGCAAGACCTCCATGCGGGTTTTGTCGCGGACATTTGTTTGGTTCGTGATGGTGAGTTGCGTCTGCGCGTCATCGCTCCCGCGGCCTATCGTTTGATGGTCGACGATCGCGAGCTCGCCTGGGGTCCCTTGCGTTTTGCCACCTCCATGCCTGAATACCAAGAGTGCCGCGTGATGTTGCCCGCCGGGCCGCACCGTGTGAGCATTCATGTCATTCACGAGGGTTTGACGACCCGCCTTGCCGCAAGGATGCCTGGCTTTGTGTGGGTGGATGTTTTGGGTGAAATTTCGGCTCCGCCCGTGTGGTTTGGTCGTCACTTGCACGAGTATCTTTCCACCGGTTTGCGCGTCAGTCCTCTGCAGGGCTGGATGGAATGGACGCAAAGCCCGCAGGCTGGAGCATGGCGTAAGGAGGATCTTGCGCGCGACGCCGGATGGGCCGAGGTCGTACTCGTGCCAGGCTTGGAAAAGATTCTCGGGGTGGCGTGCGCCTCACCGGTGCAGTTGCCGGTTTGGCCATCCGTTGTGCCGGCAGCGAAAGAGCATGGCATCTATCGCGACACCTACTACTGCTACCGCTTCGACGATCCGGCGGTGGCCTTCATGGTGGCAGACCCGGCGCCGGATCCTGCGACCGGTCCTGACGGCAGCTGGCAGCGTTTCGATTTGGGGCGTATCCGCATTGGTGCGCTCGAGTTTGATGTGCAGGCCGAGGAGGCCGGAGAAGTCACCATTGCGTATGCGGAGAGGTTGGGACCTGATGGACGACCGGTGCCAATCGTCGCGGGGTCGGCCGGCCCCACGCGGTTTTTGCAAAAATTTGCCTTTGGTCCCGGATGCACGCCGGTTCGGCCATTGCAAACACTCGGTTGCCGATATTTGGAGGTGCGGCTGGCCTGTGGTGCGCATGCGGAGCTGAAAGATGTTCGCTTCCGCGAGCGGGATTTCCTCGGCGAACCCCAAGGGTCGCTGACCTTTCACGACGAACTTCTCGATCGCATCTGGAAAGTCGGCATTGAAACCATGCGTGCATCCACGGAGGACTCGGCGGTCGATTCGGTGCGCGAACGAGGTCAATGGACCGGAGATGTGTCGCTGGCCGGCATCGAGTTGCTGGGCATCGGTTGGAGCAACATGGCCCCGGCACGCCGCGCCCTCTATCAGTCCGCCGCCGCCGCCCGTGAAGATGGCATGGTTTCCGGCTGCGGTCCGGGGGAGTTGATTTATCTGGGGACCTATGCGGCACAATGGGTCAACGCCTGCGTGCGCTGCGCGGAGCTCGAGGGCAGCACCGCTTTGCTTGCGGATCTGGAAGGTCCAGCGCGTCGCAACATCGAGGCCCTCTTGGCCTGCATCGGGCCCGATGGTCGTCATCGTTTGCCGTGGAGTTTCGTCGATTGGGGATACAAACAACCTGCAAAGGATCACCTCGAACCCGCCGTGCTCGCACATGTGGTCGCCGCAGTCGATGCGTGGGATCGCTGGCAAAAATTGCTTGGGCGCGATGGTGCTGATGAGGCATGCAAAAACCAAGCGGACAAGCTGCGGGCGATTGTCAGAGCGGCGGTGGCCGAAAATCCTGAGTCCTATCACGCGGTGGTACTCGGCGAGCGAATTGGCGCGGTGGACCGCGAAACAGCCGTAGCCGTGACCTTGCGGCAATTGCTTTCGTCATTTCCTTGCAACCCTGCGGGCAAACGTCTGCGTGATCCGACGCAGGCATCGCCCGCAATCGCCACGCCGTATTTCACCAACTTCTCGATCGATCTGTTGATCCGTGCGGGCAGGGTTGATGACGCGATGCAAATTTGGCGCAAAGCATGGGGCTGGATGCTCGACGGCGGCGCGACGACATGGTGGGAGGTCTTTGACGAGCGTTGGAGCCACTGCCACTATTGGGCGGGTGCTCCGACATGGCAGATGAGCCGTCGTATTCTTGGAGCGGATGTGACGCTGCATGATGGCCGTCCGGTCATCCGCATCGCGGTCCATCCGGGGAGCCTGCAGCATGCCGCAGGCCGCGTCGCATTTCCCGGTGTGGGGTTCGCCGACATCTGGTGGCAGCGCGAGGGCGAGAGCATCGTTTATCAGGTGGAAAGCCAAGCGCCGTGGCTTCTCCTTTTGCAAGGTGAGTCCGTTGAGTGCGTGGCGGGTGCCACGAAGCTTCGTCTGTCCGCTGAAGGCGCTGCATTTGTGCCAACATTGATGCCGCCTTTGCCAAAGTAGGGCTTCGTTGCCATAGCGAATTTTAGACTGCCGCTGTTCATCGGCATGAAATCCATCATGAATTTTATGCTTTGTACTGACGCAATCGTCTTGATAATTGGCGCTATTGTGTAGGATTTTTTGTGAGATCCCATTCAAAGATCGAATCATACCAACCCCAAGCATTGTCATGCCGAAATCATCAAAATCCATCGCGAAATCTTACGCAGTCGCCCAAGCCCGTTTTGCCGAACTCGGCGTGGATACGAAAGCGGCCATGAGGGCGCTCTCACGCATCCGGATTTCACTTCACTGTTGGCAGGGAGACGATGTCGGCGGATTTGAAAAATCCGGCGAAGGCCTCAGCGGCGGCATCGCCGTGACAGGCAACTACCCCGGCAGGGCCCGTACGCCTGATGAGTTGCGCGCGGACCTCGACAAGGCGCTCTCATTGATCCCCGGCAAGCATCGTCTCAACCTGCATGCTTTTTACGGCGAGTTCGGCGGCAAGAAAGTCGAGCGCAACGAGATCCGCCCGAAGCACTTCAAGGGGTGGATCGATTGGGCGAAGTCGAAAGGCATGGGGATGGATTTCAACCCGACTTGCTTTGCGCATCCGATGTCTGCCGATGGATTCACGCTCTCGCACCCGAAGAAGGCCGTGCGTGATTTCTGGGTCGAGCATTGCATCGCATCGCGCGAAATCGGAGCGGCGATGGGTAAGGCATTGGGCACACCGACGGTCACGAATGTGTGGATCCCCGATGGCTTCAAGGACACGCCGGTGGATCGTTTGTCGCCCCGTTTGAGGTTGGAGGAATCGCTCGACCGGATCTTCGCCAAAAAGCTTAGCCCGAAGCACCATCTTGATGCCGTCGAGTGCAAGCTCTTTGGAATTGGCAGCGAAAGTTACGTCGTCGGTTCGCACGAATTTTACATGGGCTATGCGGTCAAAAACCAAAAAGTCCTTTGTCTCGATGCCGGGCACTTTCACCCGACCGAAGGCATTGCCGACAAGCTCAGTTCCGCGCTGATGTTTGTTCCAGAAGTTCTTCTGCATGTGAGCCGTGGCGTGCGGTGGGATAGCGATCATGTGGTGGTCCTCGACGATGCGTTGCAATCGATCGCCAACGAGCTGGTGCGAAACAAGTTGTTGTCCCGCACCCACATCGGGCTCGATTTCTTCGACGCCAGCATCAACCGGATCGCCGCATGGGCCATCGGCACGCGCAGCACGCTCAAGTCGCTTCTTGTCGCTTTGCTCGAACCGCCAGCCTTGCGCGATGCGGAAAAAGCCGGCGATTTGACCGCCCGCCTGGCGTGGATGGAGGACAGCAAGACTCTGCCTTGGGGGGCGGTTTGGGATGCCTACTGTGAGTCGCAAAATGTTCCTGCCGATGGCGATTGGCTTGCCGAGGTGAAGCGTTATGAGAGCGCCGTGCTGTCAAAGCGTTGATCCCGACAGCATCGGTCATTTCATCACATTCCTTTGGCCGCCCTTGTGGCGCGGAACACCCTATTGAAATTGAAAATCCATAATGCTTCGGAGTTTGTAAAAATCGAGGTTGATTTGCCCCCCGACTCTTCAGATGCTAGTTTCATCGTAGGAGGATCGATCATGAACACAACATCAGCAAAATGACGAAAAATATTCATTCTATTGCGATGACAATCCTGTTTCATCCGTTGGTTGATTGAATCAACTTACATCCAAAATCTTTTCATCTTTGCCGCCCGCTTCAAACCGTAACCTTTCATGAGTTCCACCAAGAAAGCCAAGCACCAGTTGAAGCGTGAGGCGAGGTTGCGCCTGCTCGGCTGGTCCGACCTGCCGAAAGGTCACGGTCCGCCGCTGGCGCTCGTCCGCGCCACCGAGCACCCCGAGTTTCCCAAGCATCACCATGAGTTTTGGGAAATCGTGATGGTCACTCGCGGCACGGGGCTGATGGTATTTGGTTCAAAGCCGTTGCCGATCAAGTTGGGTGATGTGTTCGTGATCGGCCGGGATCAAGAACATGCCTACCGCGAGACTCATTCCCTCGACATCATCAACATCGCATTTGATCCGGCATACATCGGGTCGGTTCACCCTGTGCTTGGAGACTGGATGAGCAAGGATGCGCTGTTTGCGGTGGGGCCGCGTTGGCGTCCGGGTGAAAGCCCGGGCGAATGCTTGCACCTTGGGCCCTCCGAGTTTGCTCGTGCGCTTGATCTGGTCCAGCGGCTCGAGGCAGAGTTGGAGAGTGCCAGCGCGGAGGCGCGTGTCGCGGCGTTTGCCTACTTCCTGCTTCTGGTCACATTGCTACGGCGTCACTGCTTGCCACGGGAAGCCACAGGCGATGCCGCTCCTAGTACGCGCGTTGGGCGCGCGGTGGAGTTTATTGAGAATCATTTCGCCGAGCCGATCACGATCGACGACATCGCTGCTTGCAGCCATGTTTCGCGGCGCCATTTCTTCCGAATTTTTGAACAGGCGGTCGGATTGGCACCGATGGAATACCTCAAGAAAGTGCGCTTGCAAAAGGCGGCGGCCATGTTGCTCACCACCAAGGCCAACGTCACCGAGGTAGCCTTTGCCTGCGGCTTCAACGACAGCAACTATTTCAGCTCCCTGTATCACAAGGAGTATGGCATGTCGCCGAGCCGCTTCAAGCGCGCCGGGCGCATGGCATAAGCGGCTAGTGAAATGCGCATGGCACCATTTCACAGAATTGCGGCGCGGTTTTAAAGG
>CAIVXP010000107.1 GCA_903909905.1 Akkermansiaceae bacterium | reverse complement strand
TTCGTATTCGGTGGGATAGATGAATTCGCGGATGACCTCGATCTTCGCCTTCTGGCCGGAGCGGGCGGTGACCGAGGGGGCGGACATCACATCGGCGCCCTTTTTCTGGGAAAGGCCGCGCATCATCATTTTGAATTCGGCATCCCCGAAAATGCCCGTCAGGGAAAGGATGCCAGGCGCAACATTGGAAGTTTGAGCCGTGCGACCCGGATTGTTGAGAAGGGCATCGATGCTGTTGCGGCTGACGGCGGTGTCGCCGCTACGGTTCCCGGCTGTCATGATTCCGGTGGGCTCTCCAATGCTCTCGCCAGTGAAATCCGTTCCTGCGCGCTCCACTCCGTTGCCAATGGTGCCGCCCGCGCCGGTCAAGCTGCCGAGCGGATCACCCACTGCGCCGAGCACCCAGTCGAAGCCGAGCTCTTCGTTGTTTTCTTGCGAAATCTCGACAAACTTCGAGGTGATTTTGACCTGCTTGGGTTGTTTGTTGCCGATGGCTTGAACGAGTTGTTCGACCTTGTCGAGCTCGGTCGGGGTGTTGGTAACGAGGAGGACGCCGGAGTTGCTAAGGGTGGCCGAGGTGCCCTCGCCAAAGGTAATGCCCGAGCTCTTGAGGAGCTCGATGATTGGCTTGCGGGCGGTGAGTTTGGCACCACCGCCGCCAGCGGCGGGCTCGGCGAAGGGATCGGCCTCGGCTTTCGCGCCGCCATCGTCGCTGCCAAGCGCGGCAGAGAAATCGGGCGGAACCGTGAAGGTACGGGTGAAGATGTCCTCGCCGGATTCAGTTTGCGGGACGAGCGTGACGGCGAAGTCGTCGACCTTGAAGCGAAGCTTCGTTTGGTCGCAGATGTACTTGAGGGCGACGGCGAGCGGTACGTTGCGAACGCGGAGCTCGCGAACGCGGAGCGAGCCTGGATCGGATGGCGTGGGTAGCGCTGCGGCGCCTAGGCCCGGCTCAAGGCCTGCATCGGGCGCGACCTCTGCGGCCGCCGGAGCCGAGCGCGGGCGGCGAACGACGAAGTTTACGCCCTTGCGGGTGGGATCGAGCTCGAGTGTATCCAGCTCGGCTGAGCGCATGCGGAGGAAGTCGATGGCCTCCTCGACGGTCGTGTCTTCGAAGTCGATGCGGGGGATGACGATGCGACGAAGTTTTTCGTTGATGTAGGCCACGCCGGAGCCGCCGTCTTGGGTGATCTGGGTGCCGGTCGGCAGCTCGGGGAGTTCGGCGGGCACGGCGAGTTCCCATGCCGCATCGACTTGAGAGAGAAGCTCGGCGCGGGTGTGGTCGTAGGCGGCGCGGTAGTAATCGGATTTTGCGGCGGAGATGCGCTCCATGCCGCGGCGTGCAGCGGAGTTGTAGGGATCGATGCGCAGGACATTTTCGTACTCGCGCTTCGCGTCGTCGTACTTGCCGAGGTTGTAATTGCCTTCGGCCGTGTAGAGCGTGCGGCGTACCTTATCGACGTTCTGGGTGTGCTCGTAGGTGAGCGCCGGATTCGTGCGAATCGGGTCGTCGAGGTAGGAAAGTTCGCGTTTGGCCTCGGCGTTGTTCGGGTCTTGGGCGATCACCGCCTCGAGCAGGGTGCGGGATTCGGCGTATTTGCCGACCTTGCGGTGCTGCATCGAAAGGGCGACGCTGGCATCACCAAGGTGGTCGACATAGCTTTGACGGCGATCGGCAAATGCTGGGGCATTGGGCACGCGCTGGACAGCTTGAGTGTACTTGTCGACCGCTTGTTGGTAATCACCTTTTGCATAAGCCTCACGACCTTCGGCCAGCAAGCGATCACCTTCGACGGCCGCATCCTGGCGACGAAGCATTTCGCGTTGTGCAAGGCTGCTGTAGCCGTAGCCACCTTCGCCGGCAGAGGCAAGGGTCACCAATGCAGGCAGCGAGCCGGCCAAGGCCATGAGCGCAATGACACTGCGGCAGGAGAAAACTGAGGGCATCTTTTGCATGTCGGCGGGGCGTGAAGTTTAAGAATTGAAGCGGATTTGAAAAGATCTTTCTGCGGGGGGTCACTGGGTCAAATTCGGCAGCTGGCCTTTCTTGATTTCGACGGTTTTTCGGCCGCCGTCAGCCGCCGTGTACTCAATGCTCACGACGCCCGCGCTGATTTTTTTGAGAAGGTAGTCCTTGTTTGGCTTGTCTGGCGGCAGGGCGAAGGGGGTGTTTTCCTCCACTTTGAACTCTTGGCCCGCCATGCCCAACGCCTGCAGCGTGAAAATGGCCGTGCGGTCGTATTGGACATAATCGCTTTTGCGGTCATCGGGAAGCGGCGAGGGCAGCTCGTAAATGACCCCTTTTTTGTTCGGGCGCTGATCCTCGATGCGCACGAGGGTGACCTCCATCTCGACATTGATCTTTTTATTCAACTCCTTGCGGGTCTCGGATCCAAGCAGCTTGAAGCGGTTTTGCATGGGCGGCTTCGAGAAAAACAGGCCATCGGGGGCGATCATTTCGGCGGCGGGGACTTTGTTTTTACCGCCCTTTGAATCCTCGTAATTGAAAGGAAATTTTCCTTCCGAGCCGTAGCCAGGACGGACCACCCAAGCCAAGCTCTCGTCTTTAACGAACATCAATTTGGCGATCAGCGGCGGTATCGAGCCCTTATCATTGGGGTCGGTCTCGGCGTTGTATTCCTCGGCGTTCGAAAAGCCATCGCCATCGGGATCCTGACTCGGCGAGTCGGCAAAACCCAGATCGAGGCGGTTTTCGATCCACCATGCGTTGGGGATGGGCGGGTGGAGCGGCGAATCCTTGCGGAGGTCGATCGCCTTTTGCGGATCCTTGCTCGAGATGAAAAGGGTGATGCCCGTGAAAAGGTCGACCGGGCGCTCGCCGTCGGTGGCTTGAGCCCAGGTGCGGTCGAGTGTCATCGACTGGCGCGCCTTGGGGATGAGATCCGCACCTTCGACGGCGGTCTTGTTGTTGCCTGCGCCTGCGAGCGAGGTGGCAAAATCCTCATCGACCGTACTGAGTTTGGACCAGCCGAGATAGCCGAGGCCGAGCGCGAGGGCAACGGCCCCACCGAGCGCGGCTTTTTCGTAATTTTGGGAAAACCAGGACATGACGCGGAAAAAAGTCTGGAAGCGAAATCAGGGCAGCTTGGCGGCTGGTAAAAACTGCATGAGGTCGATGCGCAAGAAAACGAGAACCTCCTCACGACCTAGCACCTGCGAGAGGATCCGGGTGCCGGCATTGGAAGCTGTGGTGGTTTCCGTGCCCAGCCATGACTCGGCGGTCGGCTGGTCTGCATTTGGCGCGGGCGCAACCTGGGCGGCGACCGGCTCAAACTTGGCGTCACTGGTTCGTGGCGGATCTTTTTTCGCATTCACGATGCGGATCGAGCGGATGACCGCGTAATGCTTGTCGAGTTTGGAAAGCGCCGTGATGAAAGCTCGCAAGGATTTTTCATTGGCGCGGAAGGTGATTTCCATCGGCAAGGCGCGCGCGACTTGGGCCTCGAGCGGCTTGAATTCCGTCCCGTCTTCTTCACCTAGCGAAGGGCGATGCAAATTTTTGAGCTCACTGGGGCCTGCCGACGCGAGCGCCAACAAAACCGCCCTTATACCGGATAGCTGGTAGTCCAGCATGCCGGTCGCATTGCCTCGAGCGAGCGCATCCCTGTAGCCCTCGAAGCCGCAGAAAAACGCATTGGGCAGCTGCGCGCCCGCCTTGCCAAAAGCCTCGCGCACCTCGTCGTTGACCTCGATCAGGTGATTGGTGAAATCTTGGGGTGAGATGTTTTTGATTTCGCCCGGGCGGAATTTTTCAAAGGCCTGCTGAAGCGAGTCGAGCGCCTTGCGATAATCGTCGAGTGCCTTGTGCTTGCCATCGCGGTTCTCTGCCTGCGGGTAGAGGGCGAGGCTCTCGAACGAGCGAGCCTCCTCGACGGCGGCGTCGAATTCCGACTTCGCCTGACCGTACTTGGAAGCACCCTTCGAGCCGACGACAAACAACCCACCCGCAACAGCGAGGGTGACCCCGCCGAGCGCGATGGCAAATGTGTGATCCTTGATCCAACTCATGGTTTAAGGGGAAATGGCTTGCTTGGGTTCACTTGATGGGAATCTCGCGGGCCAAGGGGAGAATGATTTGGAACGGAAAGCCAAGGTCGCCCGGCTTGCCCTCGACGGTGATGGCGAGGATCTGCTCATCGCTGAGCGCCACTTCAGCGCCTTTCGCATCCTTGGTGGTGAAGCGGAATCCGCTGGACTTTTCGCGCAGGTTTTTGAGCAGCTCGGAAACTAGGTTTTGGCTCTTCGGATTTTCCCGCCAGAATCCCTTGATGCGGACCGCGTTGGCTGTGGCGGTAGCGACTCCCGCGGCATTCGGGCGTTTCGGCGCAGGGCTAGCATCGCTGCGAATTTCGTTGAGCGAACTGGCGCCGTAGGCATTGCTGAAAAACTCCTGTTTCACGACCTCTTGGCCGTTGCTGTCGCGATCGCCGGGTGAGGATTTGGTGCCCAGCGCTTTGGCAGGGTTGAAGCCGCTGATCGGTTCGAAATCCGTGAGCCAGACCGCATCGCTGGCGAAAGCGCCGCGGATCTCGCTGATCAAGTCCATCCAGTACGCATGCTCAGATTCGAGGTTGGTGTAGCCGGTGGCGATGCGGCGCAGCGCGTTTTCCTTTTTGAGGAGGGCATCGATTTGGAATTTGAGCGGGGCGAGTGAATCGCGTTGCTCGACCATCGTGCGCGCCTCATCCGCAGCCTTCGTAGCCGCGGCATTGGTGAGAAAAGCCCACGCGCCCATGCCGCCGATGAGGATGGCGGCCGCAGCAATCAGGTAGGGTTTCCGGCGCTGCGCTGCGCGGGCTTGCTCGACCGTATGAGGAACCAGATCGATGTGAATTTGCGATTTGCCGACGCCACGGAGGCCAAGACCGATCAGCTCGCCCATCATGTGGGCCTCGCGCTGGACCTGCTCGACATCGACCCCCTTGCCCAGCGTGATCGCCGGGAGCGGGTTGAAAAACTCGACCGGCAAATTGAGTTTTTCCTGAAAGAATTCCAGCGTGTAAGGCAGGTTCGCTCCACCGCCGGCTAGGATCACGCGGCGGGGCGCACTGCCACCGTGCTGACTGCGGTAATAGCTGGTGGTGCGTGTGGTTTCGGCGACCAAACGGCTCAAAGCATTGCGAATGACCGTTGCCAACGCGGCTATCGCCTCATCGAGCTGGGCGGTGTGGCCGGAGCCGAGGGCCACCATCCCGTTGGAAATTTTCTGATGCTCGGCGTCGAGGAAGGAAAGTTGGTATTCCTTGGCGATGGCGGCGGTGATTGAGACCCCGCCAACTGCCACACTGCGGGTGAAAAAGCGGTTGCCCTCGATGTAAAGGAGATTGCTGGTTTTGGCGCCGATGTCGACCAGCAGCACCGGTTCTTCGGGTTGTCCGTACGCTGCGCGAAAGGCGTTGAAAATGGCCATGGGCGCGACATCCACTTCGACGGTGCCAAGCCCGCTCTCGTTAACCGCGCCATTGATTTCGTCAAGCGCGTCGCCTTTGATGGCAACGATCACCGCTTCTTTCTCGGCGGCTCCCTCGATGAGCTCGTAATCCCAAACCACCTCATCAAGCGGAAACGGCACGTGCTGCTGGGCCTCGAAGGTAACGAGTTGCTCGACATTGTCGGACTGGAGCGGAGGCAGCTTGACGAAGCGGGTAAAAACCGCCTGACCAGAAATGGCATATCGGGCCTTGGCTTTGCCGAGCTTCAGCCGCTGGACCAGGTCGCTGATCGCGACGCGCGTCTGCGGGATGCGCGAGGCATCCAAGGCAGGGTCTGCCACGATCGATTCCGAGTCATAGGCCCGCAGCACCAGTTCCTCGGTCTTCGATGTCTCGAAAACCGCCATGCCAATCCGCTGGGAGCCGATGTTGAGAGCGATGCTTGTCTGGGGTTCTGCCATGTTCCGGGGAAGATAAGGAAAGGGTTGGTGAGACCATTCTCAAAACAGGGGTGACGCGGCACGCGTCTTTATGGGGCTTTGGAGGCGCTGACCTCCATGAAGCGATCCCACCACATCGCCGCAAAGGGCGTCTCCGACTTGTTGAGCAAAGGCACGGTGTCCGTGCTGGAGATCTTGTCCGAGGGCATGCTCCACCAGCCGTTCTTGAACTTGCTGGTTTCCTGAAACAGGCGCTCACCGTTGATCAGGACCTCGTAGCCAACGGCTTCGACCGATGATTTGCCGGCGCGATCGGCACCGGTGAGGCGCTTGATCGAAGCGGGCGAGAGATAAACCGAGCTGTAAACATCCTCCTCGAGTGGCGCGTTGACATGATCGACCACCTTGGACAAAAGCAGCATGCTGTTGGGCTTCTCAGGGTTTTTGACCGCCACAAACCACTTCACCGTGACCTTGTCGCAGGTCTTGGAATTGGGCTCCGGGCTCATTGAAATGCGGATCTTGGCTTCGAGTTCGAGCCAGTCCTTGGCTTTGAATGATTTTTGTTTCACGCCGGAAAATTCCGGGGACGAAATGTCCTCAAACGACGGCTTGTCGCCGACAACCTTGAACTGCTGCGCGGTGGCCCTGCCAAGTGGCAGGGTGGCGGCAAGGACGGAAAACGAAAAAAGGAAAACGGGTTGAAGCAGATGTCTCATGCACTTGGATAGGATCCGAGAACTTAATTTTTGCATTCGCCTTGGCGAGCCAAAAGCGCGGGTTGGCGGAAAAAAATTCCAGCTTTGATGCGTCTTCCGGTCACGTGAAGCCTACATGCGATTGACGCCATGGCAAATGAAGCCATTACTTCGGGCGTGAAATTCTTGGATTGCTCGGACCGCCGGCCGCGG
>CAIVXP010000106.1 GCA_903909905.1 Akkermansiaceae bacterium | reverse complement strand
TTTTGGAAAAAACTCGCGCGATCGAAATATCCATGGGCCGCTCGAGCAACCCGCAACGCAACGCCCCGCGCGTGATCGATGTCGATATCCTTTATCTCGGCAACGAACAATGCGACTCACCCGACCTCATTCTCCCTCACCCGCGCCTGCATGAGCGACGATTTGTGCTTCAGCCGCTGGCCGACATCAGGCCCGAACTTGTGCTTGAAGGTCAGGCAAAATGCATCGCCCAGATACTCAAGGAACTCAAAAGCAACGAAGCCCCCTTGGTTGCTCTAAGCTGATTTTTCAGGCCTGGCTTTGGCACTCCCCGAAGTTGCGGAATTTCGCGTAACGCGCATCGAGGAGTTTTGACACACTGATTTTCTCCAGCTCATCCAAATGCCGCGAAACCACCTCGCGGAATGCAGCGGCCGTAGCATGGTGATCATGATGCGCCCCACCGGTTGGCTCGGGCACGACATCGTCGATGAGATCGAGCTTCTTGAGATCCGGCGCCACAAGCTTCATCGCCTCGGCTGCCTCAGGAGCGTGCTTGCGGTGCTTCCACAAAATAGCCGCACAACCCTCGGGGCTGATCACCGAATAGTAGGCGTTTTCGAGCATGATGACGCGGTCCGCGACGCCAATTCCCAAAGCTCCGCCAGATCCCCCCTCACCCAAAACGACGGCCACGATCGGCACCTTGAGCAGCATCATTTCCTTTAGGTTGAAAGCGATTGCCTCGGCAATATTGCGTTCCTCGGCACCAATTCCTGGGAATGCACCCGGCGTGTCGATCAACGCAATCACCGGCAGACCGAATTTCTCGGCCAGTTTCATCAGGCGCAGCGCCTTGCGATAACCCTCGGGATGCGCGCTGCCAAAGTTGCGCTTGAGGTTTTCCTTGGTGTCTCGACCCTTCTGGTGACCGATCACCACCACCCGCCGATCGCCAAGCCGGGCAAATCCTCCCGGCATCGATGCATCATCACCGATGTGGCGGTCGCCATGCAGCTCGCAGAAATCCGAAAAGGCGTGCGCAACATAGTCCAACATGAACGGACGCGCGGTATGGCGGGCGATTTGCACCCTTTGCCATGGGGTCAAGTTCTCGTAAATACGCGCGCGGGTCTCGGCGAGCTTCGATTCCATGGTGGAAATTTCGGCAGAAAGGTCAATGTCCTGGGAGGCCGCCTTGGCACGGAGTTTTTCCAGTTCACGCTCAAGTTCTACTGCCGGCTTTTCGAAGTCGAGGAGCTGCATGCGCGGAGTTTCGCGGCTCGAGCCGCCGGATGCAAGACAGGAGATGGCCACAACTGGGCTTTAGCGGATATCCACTTCGTTGCCGGGCCTCATCAACAAGAAAAGCTCTTCCATGTCGGCCGCGCCGATAAGCACCGCACCGTCCTGAGGTTCGCCACTTCCGTCCCAGCCCATGATCTTGAGCACCGGCTTGGCAAGCCAAACTGCCTTGGTCGAGGACCTGTACGCGCTCGATCCAACCGCGAGCCTTTCCTCCACCGATCCTACCACCTTCGACGAAATCACCGTTTTACCACCTTGCCTCGACACACGCTCCACCAACTGCAAGACCGGAAACTCACACACATGGCGTTCACCACTCCAAATCGAAACCACCTTTCGCTCCACCTCCAAAACGAAATGAAAATCCAGCGGCAACACCACCAGATTTTGCCCCACGCGAGTCTTGATGGGATCCATCACCGAGTTGATGTGCAACAAACAATCCAAATCACTGCGGTAAATCTCCGCGATGTCCGCATAGGTCTCACCCGGTCTCACGCAATGGACCACCTTGCCCACCGTCATTGTGCCAGAAAACAATTCATCGAGATTGATCTCACCAAGCACCCGCCTCGCCTCAGGCGCCCGCCCCGATCGCGGATGGTTGGCAATAATCACACCAAGTTTTTTCTTTGCCTCGTCAAACTTACCCGCAGACACATGATCACGAGCGCCTTCGTAGAATTGCTCGCCAGGATCCAGGGCCGGCACGCTTTTTTCGACTACGACATCACTCGCCACATTTACGGCTGACACCTGATTCCTCGCCGGTACTAGCCGTTCAAAAACTCTCCCCAGGGAATCAACCCAGACGTGATACGCAATCAAACCGGTAATAACGACAGCACATAAAACAAAAGCCGCAGCACTAACCTTGAAAAGCATCTTCGCCTTCATTGTCCCGCCTTTCAGATCAACCCCCTGCGCTTGAAGTCGAACGCATTGATCTCGTGCGAGCGCTGGATCATTTCGAATGAAAATTTGAGGATTGAAACCTCCCACGCATCATCCACCCCTTCGATCACGGCCCGCGACGGATTGCCCGTTTTTCGGATGTCCTCCATCACACGCTCGCGCACGGCTTCCATGCTGTCGTGAATTATCTCTTCGTGCACCGCACTCCGTCGGAAATGAAATCCGTACTGCAAAAACGCAAGATCCCTGCCCTGCGAGCGGAACTTTTCCAGCATCTGGTCGAATCGGGCACGCGCCGACGCATCAAACCCCTCGAACTCGATCTCACGCAAAGCCTCCGGCTTGAGAATACGCGGGCGCTGAGCTTCAATCTCTCCAGTACGGATGCGAACCTCCCCCGCACGGTCCATCAGCTCGCTGATCAACTGAAACTCAAAGCGAGTCTCGCCAAAAGTCATGATTCGGTGATCCGGCTCGCGAAGCACTTTGGTCGTCTCCAGCGCGTAATGAATGTCGTCCTGCGAATGCACGTGCCGATATGATCGCTTTCCTCTGAGGATTTTCAACGAAAACAACAAGGGCGGACACCTCATAGGAGTCCGCCCTTGGGATTTCTGTGAAGGTGAATCAGCCCTGCTGGCTGTTGATGTAGCTGATGACGTCGCCGACGGCCTGAAGCTTTTCAGCTTCTTCGTCTGGCACTTCGATATCGAATTCCTCTTCGAATGCCATCACCAGTTCAACGGTGTCGAGCGAATCCGCTCCGAGGTCTTCAACGAATTTGGCCTCTATGGTAACTTGATCGGCGTTGACGCCGAGCTGGTCGACGATGATGTCCTTTACGCGGTCTTCGATGCTTTTATCTGACATGGTTGGGGTGTTTGGTGTTGGAGTTGCAGATCCTTAGTGCCGATCGGCCGGGCTTGGCAACCCCGAAATCGAACACTTCGGCGAATTCAGGGATTGACTTGATCCGACGCTCGCTTCGCCCGGTCGGTTAGCCCTTCATCCGCGCCAGTTGGGAGCGTCGCATATTCGATAATCTCACCGGAAAAGTTCGAACGCACGAGCTTCATCAGCCTTTCGGCCGACTCGTCCTCATCGAGCTTGAAGCCACCGTATGTGAGACCGTCGATACGTACTCGACCTTTGCCGACCTGACCGTCGTAATCAATGAATGCTAGCCCCTTGGTTTCCCATTTGCGGAGATCCAGCCTCTTCATGTCGGCATATTGTATTCTCACGCCCTGTGGCGAGAGCAAGCCCTCGGCATCGACCTCAATTCTCCGCCCAATGGTGCGCAGGAAAATAAAAAGAGCGATGCCCCCAAGTCCGGTGCAAATCCAAAAAACCACCCACTGCTCGTGAATTTTACCAGCATCATAGGGCTGCTCCGGCGGATTTGAGCTCAAGCCCATTTTGCCTGAATACTCGAGCCAGAGCTTGTTCCACTGCATGGGCAACATCCGATCGTAATCATGCAACACAGCCGGCCAAGCCATCGGCTGCACTAGGCCCTCAGGCAGCGTGGTAAGATCCTCGGGAAAACGAACCGATTGCTTGGCGGCGTACTCACGCCACAGATCCGGAGTCATTCCGCCCTTCGCCTTCATCGCTGCAAACTGCTCGTTGGCCGTCTGGAAATTGCGATGCATGTAATATACCAGATTCTTTTTGCGATACCCACTCGACCCGTCGATGTAGAAAAGAACCGCAAAAACCGACAGCATCAGCATCATCAGCAGCACGCGGCAAACAAACCAGCGGGTCGGCTTGCAGGTGATTGGCAATGCTTCCTTCATGCCGGTAGATGAAATCTGGATTTGTCTGGGCTGGCAAGAGAAAGCACGAAGCCCCAGATACGCTCTTTCCCGCTTGTAAACGGCCGTCCAGTGGTATACCAGACACCCGTCATGCCTATCGCCACACCAGCTCAGTACCGTGCCATGCTCGATGCCGCCCAGAAAGGCGGCTACGCCTACCCGGCCATCAATGTCACCTCGATCACAACCATCAACGGCGCACTCCGGGCTTTCGCCGAAGCCAAGTCGGATGGCATCATCCAGATTTCCACCGGCGGCGGCGAATTTGCTTCCGGCACTGCCGTAAAGGATGCCGCCTACGGCGCGATCGTTCTTGCCGAAGCAGCCCACCTGCTTGCCGAAAAATACGACGTGCTTGTCGCACTTCATACCGACCACTGCCACCCGAAGAAAGTTGATCCTTTCCTTCGCCCGCTTCTTGAAGCATCCAAAAAACGCATCGCCGCCGGCAAAGGCCCGCTCTTCCAAAGCCACATGCTCGATGCCTCGGAACTGCCGCTCGCTGAAAACCTCGAACTTTCCAAAAAACTTCTCAAGGATTGCGCTGAGCTCGACATCATCCTTGAAGTCGAAGCCGGTGTGGTTGGCGGTGAGGAAGACGGTCATGACACCTCGGGCGTGCCCTCCGAAAAACTTTACACCACCCCCGAAGACATGGTCGCAGTTTATGAGGCGCTCCAACCTCTCGGACGTTTCCTCTTCGCCGCAACTTTCGGCAATGTCCATGGCGCATACAAACCCGGCGCCGTGAAACTCAAACCCACCATCCTGCGCGACGGACAAAAGGCGGTCATGGACAAACACGGTGCCGCCGCCGAAATGGACCTCGTTTTCCACGGAGGCTCAGGCTCCGAACTTTCGGAAATCCGCGAAACCCTCGACTACGGTGTGGTGAAAATGAACATCGATACCGACACGCAGTACGCATTCACCCGCCCGATCGTCACCCACATCTGCCAAAACATCGAAGGCGTGCTCAAAATCGATGGAGAAGTCGGCGACAAGAAAACTTACGACCCCCGTTCATATCTCAAGAAGGCCGAAGCCGGTCTTTGCGAGCGCATGAAAACCGCCTGCGACGACCTGCGCTCCACCGGGCGCACGATCTTCGGAAAAGTTTGATCCACTCACCGACAGGGCGCCCCCCATGCGGCGCGCCTTGTTTTTTGGAACCCATACCGCTAAGGCTTGATCCATGGCCGCCAATAAAGTTCATCGAGAGCATCCATTGGCCAACATCTTGGTCAATGTCCTGATTCCAGTCCTCGCCCTCAGTTATTTGAGCAAGGATCCGGACTTTCAACGCGCCATAGGCAAGGCCGTCCAACCCTGGCATATCGGCCCGGTCAAAGCGCTCATCGTCGCCCTGGCGTTTCCCATTGCCTACGGAATTCACCACTTCATCAAAACCCGTAAAACGAATTTCTTCTCGGCGCTAGGCATGATCTCTGTGCTGCTCACCGGGGGGCTCACGATTTTCCTCTGGAATCAGGATGGCACCATCAAGTCCAACGCCCACATCCTGTTCGGACTCAAGGAGGCATCCATTCCATTCATACTCGGTCTCGCAGTGATCGGATCCCACTACACACCAAATCCTCTGCTAAGAACATTTCTTTACAGCGACTCAATGTTCGACATCACAAAAATCGAACGCCTCGTCGAAAGCAAGAACTCCCAAGCAATCTACAAAAAAATCCTGCTGAACGCGACCTACCTGTTCGCCGCATCATTTTTCATCAGCGCCATACTCAACTTCGGGCTCGCTATCTACTTCCTAGGCGACCTCGACCACACCGCATCCAACGCACGCGAACTCTACAACGAAAGTGTTGCAAAACTAACCTCATGGGGCTTTGCCGTGATCGGATTGCCGATCCTCGTATTTCTTTTCCTGACGCTGCGGCGGCTGATCTCTCAACTCTCTAAACTCACCGGACTTAAGGAAGAGGAGATCATGCTGCCGCGTTGATGGAACGCGATATGCGTCTAGGAATCAGTCGACGAGATTGTCGATGCGCTGCGCCAACTGAATGTCGAGTTGGGTTACGCCATCAACATCGTGACTCGTGAGAAGCAAACTCACCTTGGTGTGGCGAATGATGATCTCGGGATGATGCTGAGCCTCCTCTGCGATCTCCGCGAGATCGTTGACGAAATCAATCGCATCGTTAAATTCTTCGAACTCGATGGTTCGGGTGATGGCTTTTTTTTCAAGTTCCCACTCGGGGCACTTTTTGAGGGCGATCGACAGTTCTTCGTCTTCTAGCAGTTCTGACATGTGTGAATTAAGGAATGAATTTCCGCACAGAGATTGCGTTCGCACCTTTGCCATTGGCAAGCCGTTTCAATGCAAAATTTTTGGGCAATTTTCGGGAGAAAAAACACTACCAACCGCCACTCCCTCTTCATGGAAAAAATTCATCGACCGATTGGCTTGCATTTCGCCGTTCAAATGACAGCGTTTCGTCGAATCCATCAAAATCATGAACCTAAAACACATTCACACATTCGCTGCCGCAATCGTTGCCGCAGCGCTCATCCCATCCTGCACAAGCTCCGGCATCGGAGGACTTGCCGCCTATCACGCTTACGACCGCCCCGCGAAACTTCCAAAAAATCCAAACAACGTCAGCGTGAAGGTTTCGCTCAGCAAACAACGCGCTTATGTCATGGAGGGCTCTGATTGCCTTCTTGCCATGCCCGTTTCCGTCGGTGCACCCGGCAGCTCAACCCCTAGCGGCAGCTTCCGCATCTTCAACAAGGTCGAGAAGAAACGCGCCAATACCCACGGCTACGCGCACAGCGGCAACAACATCAAACAAACCATGCTGAGCAAGAAACCCGCCGGCTGGTTGTTCAAGGGAACCCCAATGCCCTACTGGTGCGAATTCAAACCCAACTACGGATTCCACACCGGTTGGATCAAACACCACCCTTGCACCCACGGCTGCATCCGCATGCACGAAAATCTTTCACCGAAGTTCTATCGCCTAGTGAAGATCGGCACATCGGTCAGCATCGCCTACTCTCAACCTGAAGATGCCACCCACGGCAACATCCCGCTTCCACCCGATTCCGGTCCGCTCCCGGACTACGCCGGATCGATGTACCTCGGCGACGGCTACTTCACCCGCCACAAAGCGCCGAGCTTCCAATAAAAGAATTCTAGCTCACAAGGCCCTGCCACCCGGCAGGGCCTTTTTCTTACCGTCTTCCAACGACTTTGCCGCCAACACATACTCAAGCAACAAGGCCTCGTCCGCACGCTTAAGCCCCGCATTCCAACACATCCCCGGCATCACCACGCGCCAGTCGGCAACCTTTAGGTCTTCTGGCTTCACCAACTCATGACACTGCCCACACTGGGTAAGGTAAACGCCATGCCCCCGCTGCAATCGCTCAACCGGCACGCCGCTGACCCGCGACATTTCCAACATGGCCGGCGACGCAGACTTCGAGAGCGACAAACACGCACTCGTACCAAGAACAAGCCCGACAGCAGCCCACTTCATCAACCCGTGGTAGCCGACCGATTTCACTGAGGTTTTCATGGCATCAAAAAATTACCGCAGGCAGGCGGCATGTCAAAGTACTCCAATGCGTCACGAGAGCTGAATTTCGGGTGTTGTCAGATCAAATTCAGCGCAGTATTGTCGAAATCACTGATTATCCATGTGGAAATTCCTCATATCGCACTGGCGCGATGGCGTTGAGATCCTTCTCCTCGCAGCCTGCATCTATCAGATTTACCGGACTTTCCGCGCCACGCGCGGCGCCCAGATCCTGGTGGGGCTGATCACGGTTCTGGTATTTCTCACGCTGGTTTCAGCCCTCTTCAAATTCGAGGTGATCCAGTGGATCATCACCCGCGCGGCTGCGGTGCTGGCTTTTGCGCTGATCGTGATTTTCCAGCCGGAACTTCGCAATGGCCTCGCCCGCCTCGGCAGCAACCGCTTCTTCTCGTTCTACAGCAAACGCCAACTCGATTTCCTCGAGCGCTTTGCCGACGCCGTAATCAATCTTTCAAAAAAACGCATTGGCGCGCTATTCGCCATTCAGCGCGACATCAGCCTCAAGGAGCAACTCGACACCGGCGTGATGCTTGACGCGCGATTCTCGCCCGAGCTCGCCATGGCGGTCTTTCACCCGAAAGCCCCTCTGCACGATGGTGGCATGATCATCGCCGAAGACCGGGTCGCCGGCGCCGCCTGCGTCTTTCCGGTGACGGAACGCGAAATGCAAGACCGCTCCACCGGGCTTCGCCATCGCGCCGCCATCGGACTCACCGAGCGCAGTGATGCCGTCGCAGTCGTCGTCAGCGAAGAAACCGGCGGTATCTCAATCTGCGAAAATGGCATCCTAGTGCGAAACCTGACGGAGAAACAATTTCGCGAAAAACTAGCTGAGATCTTCTTCTCCGCCACTCCCACCCATGAACCTGAACCTCTCAAACAACTGGATCGCAAAGATCCTCTCGCTCCTTCTGGCGATCGCGATTTGGTTTCTCGTTAAGTACAATCTCGCCGGTGGCGGACGACTTTTCGAAAAACCTCCACGCGCCCTTATTGTTCCGGAAAAATGATCCGGGATGGACATCCACCGCGCATGTCCCATGCTCTCCCCATGCCGATCGTCCATGTCGATCTCGCCGAACGCTCCTACGACATCCATGTCGCCAAGGGCGCCATTCAGAGTGCCGATAAACTGATCGCCCAAGCAGGGCTCTCAGGCCGCCGCGCCGCCCTCGTGACCGACGAATCGGTCTCCAATCTTCACGCATCGCTGGTTTGCCGCGTGCTCGATGAGGCCTCCATTTCACATTCAGTCCACCATGTTCCCGCAGGCGAGGGATCAAAGTCCATGCAAATGGCCGAGACGATCTGCCGCGAAATGATTCTCGCCGGTCACGATCGCAAGTCCTTCGTCATCGCTCTCGGTGGCGGCGTGATCGGTGACCTTGCCGGCTTTGTCGCCTCGATTTTTTATCGTGGCGTCCCCTTCGTCCAAATGCCAACAACCATTGTTTCACAAGTTGATTCATCGGTTGGTGGCAAAACCGGCGTCAATGTCGCCGAAGGAAAAAACCTCATCGGATGTTTCCACCAACCGCGCTTGGTGATCATCGATTCCGACACGCTCGCCACGCTTCCCGATCGCGAGTTCCACCAAGGCTTCGCCGAAATGATCAAGCACGGCGCGATCCGCGATGCGGCGATGCTTGATGAAATCGCCGCCCTCGATCCTCAAAGTCGCGACATCCCCGCCGATCTCATCGCACGCAATATCGCGATCAAGTCCCGGATCGTAGAGAGCGATGAACAGGAAATCAACGGCACCCGCGCACTTCTGAATTTTGGCCATACAATCGGCCACGGCATCGAGGCCGCCGTACCTTACGGCGAACTCCTCCATGGCGAGGCAATTTCGCTCGGAATCCGCGCCGCACTCTTTCTATCCCAGCGTCACGCTGGACTGCCGGCTGAATCATCGCAAAAAATTCTCTCGCTCCTGCAACGCTTCAGCCTGCCACTCGTGCTGCCTCCGCATATCACCACCGATATCGTGATGGAAAAACTTTCGCGCGACAAAAAATTCTCGGGCGGCCAGATTCATTTCGTGGTCCTCAACGCGCTCGGCAAAGCCAAAGTGGTCGACACGGTATCGCTTCCCGAACTCCGCGAGGCCATCGATCAGCTGAGGTCCCCCCTGCCCGACATGCCATGATTTCTCACTTGAAACAGGCATAAGCAATGGCCACCACACCGACAAAAACCATCGCAAGCCTGCCGCATATTCACTAAAAACTACCCCGTCCGACACAAATTCGATACCTCATGCACTCGAGCGCAGCACACCTCCTTCACAAGGAACGCATCCCCCAACATGGGGTGCTTGTGGTGCCCGGACGCATCAATCTCAATCAACTCGTCGAGATCGAACGCATCTTTGCCGATCGCCAAATCACTTGGCTGATCGAAGAATCATCGCATCACGAACCAGCACTGCGCGGATATCTCGAAAAATCCCGTTCGGGAGCGATGTTCAGCGTGGAAGATTCAGCCCCCGACGCCGCCGGTGCCCAGCTGAAATCCTATCTTGAAAATGGCGGCGTGCTCATCCACGTCCCCGGCAAAGTCGCCACGCGCAACGCCACTCCATGCCACATCCCTTCAAAGGAACTCGGTGTGCTTTGCTCATTCGGCCTCCCCATCCTGCCCGTTGCGATTGACTGCCCACGCGAATCCGCCCTCGCCATCGAAAGCAAAAGCTCGCTGCCTGAAAGTGTGATCGCGATTGGCAAGGAAATCCCCGCCGCCTCAGCCAGCATCGCTGCATATCGCCAGGCACTCCTCGCAGCCCACGAGGAAGCATTCTCCCAACACGAGCTGCTCAACCAATCGTTGGCCATAGCTCTGCTCGAAGGCCTGCGCAAACATGGCAGCAAGAATCACATCGCCGACGGTGCGGATGATTCTGAACTCACCTACGACAAGGTGCTTGCTGCATCCCTTGCGTTCTCACGCCTGATTCGCAAAGAGACCGACGCACCACGCGTCGCGATCGTGCTGCCACCTGGCAAGGCGGGCCTCATCGCCAACCTCGCGGTCATTTTTGCCGGCAAAATCCCGGTCAACTTCAACTTCACCGCCGGACCCGATGCCGTCCGCTCCGCGATCCGCCAGTCCGGCATCGATCGCATGATCACCGCCGATCCTTTCGTCCGTCGCGTACCCACCTTCCCATGGCCACCCAACCGCGACCTGATCTTCATCGAGCGCGCGATGCCGACGCTCAGGAAAAAAATCATCCTCTGGGCGATTGTTTCAAAAATCATACCCGCACGATTGCTCGGTAAAATTCTAAAGCTCGACGCTCGCGGCGGTAATGACGAAGCCGTGCTGCTCTTCACCTCAGGCTCATCAGGCGAGCCCAAAGGCGTCGCGCTCAGTCACCGCAACGTGCTGGCCAATGTATCGCAATTCGGTTCACGACTCGAGCTTCCACCGCAATCCTCGATGCTCGGTTGCCTGCCGCTCTTCCACTCATTCGGCTCAACGGTCACACTGTGGTTCCCGATCATCCAAGGCGTGAACCTCGTCACCTACCCCAGTCCGCTCGAAACCAAACGCCTCGCAGAACTCATCGCGATCCATCAAGTCGATGTCCTGCTCTCCACCCCAACCTTCATGCGCGGATTCATGAAGCGCGTGGACCCAACACAGCTCGCCTCGCTGAAACTTGTCGTCACGGGAGCAGAAAAACTCCCACAGTCACTCTCGGCCGCATTCAGCGAAAAATTCGGGATTTTTCCGCAGGAGGGTTATGGTCTCACTGAAACATCTCCAGCCACCAATGTGAACCTGCCCAACCCCACTCCACACGAGTCGGTGGTCACCCTTCCATCCTCACGCAGTGGCAGCGTTGGCCAACTCCTTCCTGGCATCGCGATTCGCATCACCGATCCGACAACCGATGAGGAATTGACCATCGACAGCCAGGGCATGATTTGGCTCAAGGGCGCGAACATCTTTCAGGGATACTTGGGGAAACCGGAAAAAACCGCTGAAATTCTTGTCGACGGGTGGTTCCAAACCGGTGATGTCGGTCGAATCGACGACGACGGATTCCTCCACATCGAAGGCCGCATCTCGCGCTTTTCCAAGATCGGTGGCGAAATGGTCCCGCACGAAACCATCGAAAGCGCCATCAACAAAGTCCTCGGGCTCGATGCGGAGTCCGAACGCCGCATCGCCGTCGTCGGCGTGCCAGACCCACAAAAAGGCGAAGCCATCATCCTGCTCTCGGCACTTGGAAACACGACCATCGAGCGCGATTGCATCGACCTCCGTTACAAATTGCTCGAAGAAGGAATTCCCTCGCTTTGGTGCCCGAAAACCATCATCACCGTCCCGGAAATTCCCGTCCTCGCCTCCGGTAAACTCGATATCAAACGCTGCGAAACCCTTGCTAAAAGCGCCCGATAATTACCCCATTCATTTCCCCATGTCCGATCGTCTCACCCGCACATTCCAATCCCTTCGCGAAAAAAATCAAAAAGCCTTCGTCGCTTACATCGCCGCCGGTGACCCGAATTTCGATTCCTCGCTCGAAATCATGAAGTCACTCGCCGACACCGGTGCCGACATCATCGAACTCGGCCTCCCCTTCTCCGATCCGCTCGCCGATGGCATCGTCAACCAAATGGCCGCCGAACGCGCGCTGAAATCCGGCATGACCACCGCACGTGTGCTCGACCTCATCCGCGAATTCCGCAAATCGCACGAAACGCCGATCGTTCTTTTCACCTATCTCAACCCGGTTTTCACCTACGGCTTCGATTCCTTTCATCACGATGCCGCCGCGGCCGGCGCCGATGGCATCCTTCTGCTCGATCTGCCGCCCGACGAAGCCGCACGCAACAAGGACCTCACCGGCGGCAGCGGACTCAAGGCGATCCGCCTCATCGCCCCGACCACCCCACCCGAGCGCGCAGCAACCCTCGCGCAATCTGCCCAAGGATTCATCTACGCACTCTCACGCACCGGCGTCACCGGCGCCCACGGCGGCCCATCCGCCAACATCGCCTCCATGGTCGCCGCCATCAAACAACATACCGAAGTACCAGTCTGCGTCGGCTTCGGCATCAGCACGCCCGATCAAGCCGCGATGGTGGCCGCGGCAGCCGATGGCGTGATCGTTGGTTCGGCAATCGTGAAACAGGTCGAGCTCAACCTACAGGACCCCGCCCGTGCCGTGATCAGTTTTACCAAACCGCTTATCGATGCGGTGAAGTCGGTCAAAGCCTGAGCCTCAAAACATCAACGCTTGGCTTTGGGCTTCTTGAGAAATGCCTCGATTTCCGCCGTCTTGCGGGTGTTGAGCACATCGGCTTTTCCAAGCCATCCCTTGCGCGCGATGCGCACACCAAGACCCAAATAATGCAGGCCTTCCCTTGAGTGCGCGTCGGGGTTGATCGAGCAAAGCACGCCCTTGTCTTTCGCACGCTTCCACCAACGCCAGTCCATATCGAGACGCTGAGGATTGCAGTTGAGCTCGATGATGGTCCTCGTCTCCGCCGCGCAATCGATCACCATCGCATGATCCACGGCGTAGGGC
Organism: Akkermansiaceae bacterium; assembly: GCA_903909905.1. GTDB lineage: Bacteria > Verrucomicrobiota > Verrucomicrobiia > Verrucomicrobiales > Akkermansiaceae > Luteolibacter. The sequence goes on along the minus strand of CAIVXP010000106.1, from coordinate 640 downwards.
TCGCGCTTGAGCAGCAATCGCCCGGTGATATGCCCTAGCATCGTGACATGCGGGTTCTCCATCGCCCGGCATATGCGGCGCGTCATTTCCTTTTCGGGCAAATGAAACGAGGTGTGCACCGAGGCCACGCAGTAATCGAGCGATGCCAGCACATCATCATCAAAATCCAGCGTGCCATCCTTGAGGATATCGACCTCGGTTCCGGCAAAGAGCCGGAAATGGGTGAATTCTCGGTTGAGCTTCCGGATCTGCGCCACCTGCGCCGCAAGCCGTTCTTCATCGAGACCATTGGCCACAGCCATCGACTTCGAGTGATCCGCGATGCCCAAAAATTCGAGACCCAACTCCATCGCTTCCTCGGCCATTTCCTCCAGCGTGTGATGACCATCGGACGCGGTGGTGTGATTGTGAAATGTCCCGCACAGGTTCGAGAGCTCGATCAAGCGCGGCAACTTGTGCTCTGCCGCTGCTTCAATTTCACCGCGGTTTTCCCGCAATTCGGGCTCGATGAATGACAGGCCAAGCACCTTGTAAATCTCGCGCTCGTCATGAATGTCATCCGGCACCTCCGTCTTGCGCGCCGATCCTTCAACCGCGGTGAAACCGTATTCATTGAGAGAAAGACCCTTCTTCAAGGCAA